>RFTO01000059.1 GCA_009923375.1 Actinomycetota bacterium
ACTGATTTTTCGCGTCACCGCAAAAATACCCGCTTGAGCAGTTTGGTTACACAGGGAACCGGTCATCGCTGCTGCTGCCGCCACTTCAAGAGGCACCCACATCGCTGACATCGACAATTCCTCGGCCTCGGCTGTCTGCTGTACACCTTGCCACGACACATCGTGAGTCCAGAATGTCGTGATGATCTCGTCACTTCCCCCTGGAGTGGTCGCCGATCGGAGAAGAACCTCCATCCGCCCTGCCACGTAGCCCGTCTCCTCGAGGAGCTCACGGCGTGCACAATCCTCGGCGTCCTCATTCTCGATATCACGAAGTCCCGCGGGCAGTTCGACGCACACTTGCTGCATCGGGTGCCTGTACTGACTCACCATCAGAATTTGCCACTGTTCATCAACTCGCCGCAGCGCGACAACGGCCACCGCGCCAGGATGTCGAACAACATCACGTACGACGGTCGTGTCATTGATTGTGATCGTGTCACTCACTAGCGAAACCACGACGCCCGTAAATCGGTGCTGGATATTCGACACATGCGTTATGTGCGGCACATCCCGCACCTCGGTGACGACTCCAGGTTCACAATCGCGCACGGAACGTTCCTGCTACTCGCCAACAAGGACGGCAGGAATGCGGCCCTGCGCTGTTATCGCCGCGGCGACCAATCCGGCGAACAGCGGGTGCGCACGAGTCGGGCGTGATTTGAATTCAGGATGGGCCTGGGTGCCGATGTAGAACGGATGCACAGCTCGGTCCAGCTCAACAAACTCCACTAACTGTGAGTCGGGCGAGAGTCCGGATAGCTTCATCCCCACAGACTCCAATTGCGCGCGATAGGAGTTGTTGACCTCGTAGCGATGACGATGGCGCTCGGTCACCTCCGCTTGGCCATACACCTCCCTGACGAGGCTTCCCTCAGCTAACTCGGCAACATATTCACCCAGTCGCATGGTTCCACCGAGGTCGCCTTGCCCATCGACAATGCCGAGCTGAGACTGCATCGTGGCGACGATCGGGTGGTCAGTCGTTGAATCAAATTCAGCGCTCGATGCGCCGGTGAGTCCTGCAAGGTTTCTGCCGGCTTCAATGACCATGCACTGCAAACCCAAGCAGAGCCCAAGGGTTGGCACTTGATTCTCGCGGGCCCACGTCAAGGCACCGAGTTTTCCCTCGATCCCACGAACACCAAAACCCCCTGGTACACATACTGCGTCGACTCCAGCAAGTGCCTTCGAAGCCCCTGACGCAGTCTCGCAATCGTCACTGCCGACCCAGCGGATGCGCACTCGAGCATCACTAGCGAATCCTCCGGCTCGGAGCGCTTCGGTGACTGATAGGTACGCATCGGGCAAGTCGACGTACTTACCGACTAAGGCCACCTCCACCTCGTGCGCCGGGAAGTGGACACGTCGCAGCAGGTCGTCCCACATCGTCCAATCCACCTCACTGGCACGAAGCCCTAGCCGGCTGATTACATACGAATCCAAACCTTCGGCGTGCAGCACCTTTGGAATGTCATAAATGCTAGGCGCGTCCACCGCAGCAACCACAGCTTCAAGATCCACGTCGCACATCAATGCAATCTTTCGCTTCATGGCATCGGGAACCTCGCGATCGGCCCGCAAGACAAGGGCGTCCGGCTGAATTCCGATACTGCGCAGCGCAGCAACCGAGTGTTGTGTTGGCTTGGTCTTCAGCTCTCCCGCTGGGCCGATAAACGGCAAAAGCGAAATATGGATGAAGAAACAGCGGTTCCGGCCGATCTCATGGCGGACCTGCCGAGCAGCTTCCAGAAATGGCAGACTCTCAATGTCCCCGACAGTGCCGCCGATCTCGGTAATGACGACGTCTACATCGGGGGAATCCATCGACAGCATGCGGGACTTTATTTCGTTTGTCACGTGGGGAATGACCTGGACGGTGTCACCAAGAAATTCGCCGCGACGTTCCTTGGCGATGATGGTGGCGTACACCTGCCCAGTGGTGACGTTGGCATCAGCTTGTAGCTCGCGATCGAGGAATCGCTCGTAGTGCCCAATATCCAGGTCGGTTTCCGCGCCATCATGCGTGACGAAGACTTCACCGTGTTGAAAGGGATTCATCGTTCCCGGATCCACATTCAGATAAGGATCCAATTTCTGCATTGTTACTCGTAAACCTCGGCTTGAGAGGATTCGACCCAAACTGGCGGCCGTCAAACCTTTCCCAAGCGAAGATACGACTCCGCCAGTCACAAAGATGTGTGCAGTCCCGGTGCCCAGCTCACGCACTATAGATATAGGCGCAGAACTAGGAAGTTCGGAGGATGCGTCAAAAGAGGCCTTCGAAGCCGCGGAGTCACTCACGGGGTATCAACCTAACACCACCGAGCTCGAGAGGCTATGTGGCACGCCTGTGACGGTCTAGTGAGTGATGATCGCGACTGACGCATGGGTGCTGCTCGCCGACGCGGAGAGCCCCGAAACCACCTCGATCTTCCAGCCGAGTTCCCCCACAGCCTCACAGGCTTCCTTGAGCTTCTTACGACCGCCGTCCACGACGATAATCGCCCGAGGGCGCACAGGTAGCGCTGCAACGGCAGCTAACACCTTACGTCGACGTGACCCGCCAATGACGACAAGCGTGCTGGCATCGATTGCATCAGTGCCCGCCAGGCAGTAGTTCTCATCCTCATGCCGCTGCCCACGATCGATCACCTTTACGGTGAGATTCTTGGCATGCTCAGGTGGCAATCGATGCTCGACTCCAAATGCCCGGCCCATGTCACGATCAAGATGCAGGACTCTCTTGTCCCTGTCTAGCAACCATTTACTCGAGCCAGGATCTCCGAACACGACACAAGAAGCACATTGTGCGATGAGTCCTTCAACCTTTGCCAAGCTTTGTACGGGGATGGAAGGTTGGCGTACGCCGAAGCCTCTATCTCGCGCCGATCGGCGGTAATGCGCGGCGGCGGATGGCGGCGACAGGACATTCACCTTGACAGCATGAACAGCTGACCTAAGAAGCATCCTCACAGTGGCGAATCTAGCAGTGTTTGTGAGCCCATGTGCGCCGCACTCGCCCGAGACAATAATGAATAAGCCACCTCGACAGCGGCTGGGTCTAATGGATCGGTGCCCATCATTCGACAGATTTCGACGACGCGTCCACTGTCGCTGACGCGCGTGACAGTGCTGCCGCCCGGATTCGCGGACACAACCCACTGCGCCGACGCTATTGATGCGACCTGCGGTAGGTGTGTGACAACGATGACCTGAGTGCGCTCGGCAAGGTCGGCTAGTTTGCTGGCAACTGCATGGGCTGTGTGTCCACCGATGCCGGCATCAACTTCGTCAAAAATCATCGCGGGCATGTGCTCTGAGGCTGATAAAACAACTGTGAGAGCAAGTGACACTCGGGACATCTCCCCGCCTGAGGCACCAGCAGCCAATGAAACCGCAGCAGCAGTGGGGCGAGTTGCGAGCTGAAAGTCCACGAGATCAGCCCCGTGGGCTGTTCGGGCGGCTGGCTGAGTGTTTACGGTAAAACCAGCAAACGTAAAACCAAGCGCGCTTAATTCGACATTGACTGCAGCGGATAACCGCAGCGCTGCAGCGTGCCTAGATTCTGAAACAAGTGCGGCAAGTGAGTGGGAGTGCGCATCAGCTTCATCGCGCAAACGTTGAAGTTCATCAGGGTCAGCAGCCTGCCCAGAGGCGGATAAGTACGTGCGGGCTGCGTCTGCGCGATCGAGAAAATCATCGAGGGTGGATGCATTGAAGCGACGCACAACTGATGCAAGAGCGGCTCGCCGTTGCTCAATTCGCTCGGTTTCGACTGCGTGTTCCTCGTCGCCGCCAACAAGTTGCAGCAATTCACTGGCAGCTTCTCGCGCATGAGTCGCCGAGTTGCGCACAAGCTCACGCGCGCTGGCCGCTATTTCGCCGGCCTGGCCGAGAATCCGTTCTGCTTGGGCAAGCAACATCGCGGCATTCGATGTTTCATCGCCTTCCCCCGCCAACAACCCAAGAGCTTGGAGGAGAGACTCTCGCTGGGCCAACAACTCATGTGCTGCGATCGCTTGCTCACGCAGGATCTGATCCTCACCGCGGGTCGCGCGAAGGTCATCGGCGGCAAGCACTAGCGCCTGCATTGATTCCAGCAGGAGCAGATCGTTCTGCGATGTCGCTTGCGCCTTCTCCACCGCCCCCGTCAACTGGAGGAACTCTTTGTGCGCTGACGCACATTGATCTAGGAGTGCTGCGTGCTCTGCGCCTGCGTATGCATCAAGTAGTCGTCGATGAGTCTCTGTCTTAGCTAGCAGTCGGGCAGAGTGTTGGCCGTGAACGGCAATCAGCCTGTCGGTTATCTCGGCAAGGAGTGTGGTGGGCACAGCCCGCCCGCCGACACTGGCGCTGGCCCGTCCCTCTGCCTTGACCACTCGCCGGACTATCAGCTCGTTACCGTCCACAGCAGCATCCATATCGCCTAGCGCCTGCCAAAGTTGCGGCGAGGCCGCGGCAGGTGGAAGTTCGAAAACTGCCTCAATCGACATCTCCGATGCGCCGGGGGCCAACCTCGCAACATCGGCTTTCTGCCCCCGCAGCAAGGAAATCGCGTGAAGAAGCATGGTCTTGCCAGTGCCAGTCTCCCCCGTAAGCGCGGTTAAGCCCGCATCAAGATCCAGCTCAACATCGCCGATCACAGCCAACCCGCTGACAGTGAGTGACTTGATCATCAGTTGCCATCCGCGTCCACACGCCAACCTTGCACGGGCAAACGAAACTTTCGCACCAGTCGGTCTGTGAATGTGGATTCGTGGATGCGAACGAAATTGACATGTCTGCTGTTGCGTGTGACGACTGTGCGCGATCCCGCCTGTGCAAGCATTCCGCGACGGCCATCAGCTGACACACGCGCATCGCTATAGGGGTTGGAAATAGTGACCACACTGGTAGGCGCAACAACTAATGGTCGGGAGAAAAGCGCATGAGCGCTTACAGGGACGACGCACATCGCCTCTACCTGCGGCCACATCACGGGACCACCCGCGCTGAATGCATAAGCGGTGGAGCCGGTTGCGGTTGAAACGATGAGCCCGTCTGCCCCAAATCGAGAGAGCGGTTCGTTATCGATTTCCAAGAGCAACTCGAGTACGTAAAGGTCTGCGACGCGACTCACAGACACCTCGTTAAGCGCCCATGATTCCCACACACTCTGATCAGGTTGGTGCACGGCTACGTGAACACACATGCGAGGCTCGACCGTGTAAGAACGCGTGACGATTGCTTCGACAACACGCTCAAGATCACCCACTTCGGCTTCCGCTAGGAATCCGACGCGGCCGAGATTCACACCGAGAAGGCCGACACCGTGGGCAATGGCAGTGTCCGCGGCTCGCAGCATCGTCCCATCGCCACCGAACACGAGAACCAGTTCTGTTCCCGGTGCGCTGTCGCTAACCGAAACTCCAGCAGCCTCAAGCCGACCATCTTCGTCATCTTGCGCGCTAACAGTGGTGTCGATGCCATGCTCGGACAATCCCACGACGACGCTCAATGCTGCAGAAATCGCCGAGGGGCGCCCGCCATGGACGACCAGATGCACGCGTCGAGCGTGTCCAGCTGTCACGGTCATTTCGGCCCTTCCTGCACTGCTTCTTCGATGTGCGAGAGCTCAAGCGGAGTAGCCGCAGACGCGGGCTGCAGCCAAAGGAAGTATTCCACGTTGCCCGAGGGCCCGGGTAGCGGACTCGCAATCACCCCAACCGCGGGCCATCCGATGGCAGCTGCGGCTGCTGCCACTCTTGCAACGGCCTTGACTCGAGAGTGTGGATCTCGCACAACCCCACCGGGGCTGAGACTGTCTCGGCCGACCTCGAACTGCGGCTTGACCATGAGCACCATGTTGCCCGTGTCGCTGGTCAGTGCAGCGAAAGCCGGCAAGACGAGAGTCAAGCTAATGAAGGACAAATCGGCAACAACAACCTCCGGCCGCTCAGCCAGAGCATCTGGCGTCATGTAGCGGATGTTTACACGCTCCATGACCACCACGCGGGCATCGTTGCGCAAGGGCCACGCCAATTGCCCGTAACCGACATCGACTGCGTAAACCTTCGATGCACCTCGTTCAAGCAGCACCTGGGTGAATCCACCGGTGGATGCTCCTGCGTCGAGGCACACCTTGCCCTGCACTGCAAGCCCCATCGGGGCGAATGAATCCAGCGCACCTATTAACTTGTGCGCTCCGCGCGAGACCCAGTGGGCATCATCAGCATCCAACACGATCGACACGGAATCAGAAACTTGTCTGGCTGCTTTGTCCGCGATGAATCCGTTGACCTTCACAGAACCTGCGGAGATCAGCGCCTGCGCTTGCTCGCGGCTTCGAGCCAAGTGCCTGCGCACAAGCTCGATATCGAGCCGTCTAAGCGAGCTCATGGCGAGGTTGACCTAATCCGCAGAATCCGACTACGGCGTAACTAAGACCGAATGTAGGCGATCGTGCACATCGCTCAGGACGGCGATGGCTGCGTCATCATCCTGCGTATTCGACTCAGCAAGCCGGGCAACTGCTGCGTCTACGCGGACATCGCCGGTGGCAATTGGCTCCGCATCAAAAGGTGGATTACCGGAGGTATCGCTCGCGGTGCTCTCAGCTGGCACCAAAGCGTCGTCTGACAATTCGGCGTTGTCCACAGTCTGCGACTCGATGTGGTTCTGGTTGTCCTCTTGGTGGCGGCGGTGTTAGAGCATGGAGCCGACTTGGGCATTGCTCTGGACCTGTCTCTTATACACATCTCCGAGCCCACGAGAC
>RFTO01000060.1 GCA_009923375.1 Actinomycetota bacterium
ATGAGCCTGTGCCGTCCTCGATAGGCGCTGGTGAACAGGCTTAAGCCCCTAAGCGAAGTCCTCCGGCGTAATCGTGTCGAGAAACTCGCGGAATTTCTCCACATCTACCTCTGGCATGTCAGTGGCCTCGTCATCCGCGTCGTCGGCCACCACCGATGCCTCATCGAGCACATCGTCGGCAACGAAGATCGGTACATGCGCTCTCAACGCCAGGGCGATGGCATCGGAGGCTCGACAATCAACCCGCTCATCGTTATCGAGCACTAACGCAGCATGAAAAACATTCTCCACAAGTGCAGTGATCTCCACTTGACCAATTGCTCGCCCGCCGGCGACCTGCAAGGCTGCCAGCAGTAAGTCGTGTGTCAATGGGCGTGCGGATTCTTGGCCCTCCAGTGCCCAGGCGATCGCGCCTGCCTCGACTTCTCCAACCCACACGGGCAGGAGCCTGGAGCCGCCCACCTCGCTAAGGAGGACCACGGGAGCATTATTTGGGACTTGTGCTCTGATACCGAACACCTCGACGACGCGCATGACGGTCACAGTACGCGCACCCTGGAGATTGCGCTATCAGCTGCTTACCGAACGGGTGACCGCATCCCGCAATAACTCAGAGTGAAGCTGACCTGCAAGTGAGGTCATGGCGCGAGCCATCTCCTCACCCTGTGCTTGGTGCTCGGGACTTCTTTGGCTTGTGTAGGGCGTCACAACCGCGGTAACCAACGACGCTTCGCGGTCCGCGGATACCTTGAATGTGCGCAGATGGCGCGGTTCGACGCCGTAGGCCTGCAGCTCAAATGCCAGCATGCACACGCTTAAACCCGAACGGCCATAAAAGCCCCTGCTGTCTGCCTCGACAAGTCCGTACTGCTCCAGGGTGCGCAAGGCAGTCGCCGTGACTCCACTGGCTTCGAGTAGTTCTTCCTTGGTGAGACGCAAGGCGACAATCTCGCCTGACTCGCTTGAGTCGACGGACACAAGGGAACGAGGGGCTCGAGGTTTACCCTCCTTGGTCGGCTGTAGCCCCCGATCAAGGGCGTCAAGCTCTTCACGGATTACTTTCAAAGGCAAATAGCGGTCGCGTTGGGCTCGTAGGATGTAGCGCAAGCGCTCCATATCTGCATGACTGAACTTTCGGTAGCCCGAGGTCGTCCGCATCGGCATCACGAGTTCCTCAGCCTCGAGGAATCTGATCTTGCTGACAGTGACGTCAGGAAACTCCGCTTTCAACTCGGCAAGGACTTCACCGATATTCGCAAGATTGTCAGCAGCGCGGGCGTTCATTGACTGCCTCCCACGCGGAAAACGAAGTGGAACTTGCCTATCACCACAGTGTCGTTGTCACTCAAGTCCGCGGCATCCACTCGACGACCGTTCACGTAGGTGCCGTTCAAGCTTCCGCCGTCCTTGTAAGTCCAACCGTCCATGGTCCGGCAGAACTCGCCATGGTGTCGCGAGACTGTCACATCATCGAGAAAAACGTCCGTGCCAGCTGCCCTGCCTACTGTGACGACATCGCCTGCAGGCCCCATCAGCAAGAAGCGCTCACCTGCATTTGGTCCGGAGGTCACGACCAACGCCGACACATCAACAGGCAGATCTGCAACCCCAGATGGTTCACCTACTCCGAGGATGTCCAGTGAACCTGTCTCAGCGGCTGCCAAGGCCAGGTTAAAACCGCAACCGGGGCAGAACTGAGCGTTGCGCGGCACATCGATTGAACAGCGCGGGCAATGACTCATAGGTGGCACCTCCTCATCGGTTAACCCTAGAGGTTTCCTTGAGGCTTAGCCAAGGGGGTCGTCCAGCCACCTGACGACGAATTACTCCCCAAGTTCGGCTGCGTACTCCTGCGCGGTCAAAAGCCCAGCCATAGGGGCATCAACTTTGATGTCGCAGAGCCACCCGTCACCATACGGATCGGAGTTCATCAGCTCAGGCGAGGTTTCAACGGACTCGTTGCGGGCAGTAATCGTTCCGGCCAGGGGTGCGTAAATATCGCTGACACTCTTCGTGGATTCGACTTCGCCGATGGCTTGTCCGGCCGACACCGTGACTCCCACACTCGGCAAGGTGATGAAGACGATGTCACCTAGCGCATCTTGTGCATGGTCGGTGATCCCGATCCGAACTGTGGACTCGTCGACAACCCGCACCCACTCGTGCTCGGATGTGTACTGAAGTGAGTCGGGGATATTGGACACTGTCTCTCCCATTCTTCGAAGCTCGCCTTGATGTGTGGGCAGCTCAGGCTAGCGCGCCACTTTACGCGCAGACAACGTCAGATGCGCGCTAGTTGCGACACGGACATTCGCACCTGCGATGGTCAAGGAATCAATAACCCCGCCAGGGATGCCTAAAGCGACAGCGATAGTTCGACCGTCGCCGATGGCGGCGATGCGATATGGCGGCCTCAGCGTGGTGCCGTCGACAATCAGTCCGCTGGTGGGGGCATCTGCGAACCAAGAATTGGCAACGACTCTCACCTGATTCACGGTGATGGCCTCTGCGCCTGCATCACGCAGCTCTTGAACTGCGTCGAGAAACATCGAGCTAGGGATGAGAGCGTCGGGGTCCAAAACCGTGATGACCACCCCAGGTCCCTTGGCCGAGGTAGTCCCGGACAGGATCTTGAGCGCATTAAGTCGAAGGCGTGACTCTTTCAACGCCGCTTGCTTGGAGCCGGCGAGTAATTGCTCGCGTGTCACAGCGAGGCGCTCTTGTTCGTTCTCTAAGCGATGTTGACGTGCGGCGATGTTGTCGAGAATGGAAAGCAATTGATCTGGACGCGCTGATGTGAGTGAACTGGCACTGTGGCTGCCTTCCCATGCCGTCACGATTCCGAAACCCAAAGCCACTGCCAACAGAGAAGCCACCCAATGCCGCGGGCTGCCGTTAGGGCTAATGAGCATGCGCAGTCGAATTCTGGCCAGCCGTAAACGCGCAGTGGTCAGGAGTTCGTCGGGTCTAGTCATGCTTTGAAGAAATGGCGTCGGATTGCGGCAGCATTGGAGAAAATGCGCAAAGTCAAGATGATCACAATGCCAGTTGACATTTGAGACCCCACGCCGATGCTGTCACCGAGGAAGACCAGCATCGCAGCGATCGTCACATTCGATGCGAAGGAGATGATGAAGACCTTGTCGCTGAAAACACCATCGAAAACCGCGCGAATAGCGCCGAACACCGCGTCCAAGGCCGCTACGACTGCAATCGGTAGGTAGGGCTGCAGCCAGAAGGGGGCGTCGGGTCGAACAAAGATGCCAACCAAGATCCCAGCAAGCAGTCCTAGCGCTGGAATCATCCGGACACCGCATATCTAACCGTCAGCATCCGCTCCGCTGCCGCTGGAATCGTCACGGTGCCAATCGTACGCGTAACTGACGCATCGCCCGCGGATGCGAAGCTGCGAATCTTCGGCCACAACCGATTACTACGCTGCATTCCAGATGCGTCTGGGTAGACCGCGCACATGCGAACTGGTCGGGCGATGGGCGCATAACCGACGAGCAGACTTGATCCCGCTCCACGTATGGCTGAGCGCGTTGATAGCCGGACGCTGTAGATGGCCACAGCTGCCGGGCGAGACCTCCACATCATATTGACCATCTGCTGGAATTGAGTGTCCTTCCAGCGGATTCGGTGGTCGTTCATCAGGAAGCACACGCCTTTGCCTGTGACGGCGCTGGCATCTGCGCGTCCTGTGTATCTGTCGAGAGCGCGGGTCAATGAGTCCCCGTCCTGAGTTTGAGCGATCAGCTCAGCCGCCAGCTGGCGATTGCCTTCCGCGGTGGCGGCATTAGTGGCAATCAGGGCATCTGTTGCTGAGCGCGCTGCATCCACCCGGTTCGCGAGTTCGACCTTTGTGCGAGAGTCGTTTAACGAGCCGTGAGATTTTGCGATGGCCGAGTAAGTGAGGATGGCCGCGACGATCACAACCACAGGCATCGCTCGCCACAGATGCGAGGCGTACTCGCGGGAAAAGAACAGTCTCCAAGGGCGCGACTCCCTCACCTGTGCGGGCGCTGATGGGTAGTCGCTTAGCAAGGTATTCGAGATGACCTGGTCGAGCAGACGAACGCCAGTCGCGGCTGATTGTGTAGACGCGCTGTCATCAGCCTGAGGTGTCACGGGCGAGCATCCAAGCTGCGAATCGCCCTGATATACGAAACGCCGGCCACCCAATAGATAAGCGCTCCAGCGCACAAAAGCGTGATGGCGAGCATCCGCCACGCTGGATGCTCGGGGGTCAAGGTGCCAATGAGCGCTAGCGGGAATCCCGCAAATAGCACCGCCGTGCCCGTCTTACCCACGAAGGTCACTGGCATAGCCCATCGTCCGCGCTTACGAAGGGCTGGCAGCCACATAAGCAACATCACATCGCGGCCCAAGACAATCGCAACAATCCACCAAGGAAATGAGTGGCGGGCAGCGAGTGCAAAGACAAAAGCAATGATCGCAACCCGGTCTGCGAGGGGGTCGAGCAGGATCCCCAATTCAGACACTTGATTGAGCTTGCGGGCAAGGAACCCGTCCAGCCAGTCAGAGATGCCGGCGGCTGCAAGCAAGCACACTGCCAACACGTCATGCTGACCACCGGCGAGTAGCACCGCAGCGAAGGGCACAAGCAGAAGGCGCAAGGCTGACAATCCATTGGGGATCGTCAGCGCTTGCGCCTTCAGGCCACTGCGCATCTTGTTCAGTGGTCAGAGCTTGATTGAGTCGTGCACGTGAGCCGTGGAATACGTGGTCACGGACTTGTTTAACGCTGAAATTGCTTGAACCTTGCTCACCAGTGTCTTAAGGCTGGTCTTGTCGGTTCCCTTGACGATATTCGCCACGTTCATGTTGTCAGCAAAGTTGCCCAGGTCGACATAGGCCGCGCCCAGGTTCTTCATCTGCTTGTTCAAGGTTGCATTTGGGCTGTTCAGTGATTCGATACCCGCACCCGTGATCTTCATCAAGCGAGCGGAGCCCTTGATGCTTGAAAACAGGTTCACCCTCCACGTGGCCTGATCCGCAGCCGAGGTGGTTGGTGCCTTGGTGCTGAGTGCCGTGGTCATGTTCTTCAACTCAGTCAAACCGTCGGTACGAAACTTCAAGAAACCGGAGAGAGTCATCCAGGTACCAAGGGTGGGGCCGGTGTTGGTTGCGGCAGCCTTAGTGGTCGTCGATGTGGTGGCAGAATTTGAGTTGCTGGCGCAACCAGCAACTGTGACTCCGCTGACACCGATGATGACGGCTGACACGATGCTCAATGAGCGACGCATGCTGTATCCAATCCATATGAGGGCTAACAATCGTGCGCAGCATAGCGCAACGAATCTGAAAGAAACCTAAGACGCCACCACCACGAAGTGAGGTGTCCGCGGCCTTTTAATTAAAGCCCTCGGCGACCTGCTGGGCCCTTCTTTTACGCTCCGCCCTCCCTTATGGGGTTTTAGTCGCGGGTCGGGGGCGCAGGCTTGAACCTACGAACCTCCTGGGGCCAGCCACACGCCTGCGCGACCTTCCCCGCCCACATCTTGGCTGCAGAATCATCCACCACGTTGACCACCGTGAGCCCCCCAAGCCATGTGTCCCCGGCGGTGAACGGTCCGTCTGTGACCACCACTGCTTCGCTGGTTGGGTCGACACTGAAAGCCGCGGCTAAATCCTCCTCCAGCCCGCCAGCGAACACGAGGACTCCGGCTGCCCTCATCTCGTCAAGGACGGCCCGCGCCAGTGGTCCACGCTGTTGAAACCATTCGCTTGAGTGCTCCCCAACCCATTGCTGGTTGAAGTAGATGGCGTATTCGGTCATAACTCTGCCTCCATTGTGGTTCGATCTGCGTATTGGCTGGTCAGCTCTTGGATGTGCGCTCAGGCGGGGACAGGAAAATGGGGCTGCAGGCGAGAGGTAAGCACGACACATGTGGCGCTTGTGATCGTTGTTGGACCCCACGTTGATCGGACTTCACACACGTCGGGCTGACAGGATTTGAACCTGCGACCCCTTGACCCCCAGTCAAGTGCGCTACCAAACTGCGCTACAGCCCGTCGCCCAGATGGGGCGTGGGGAAGGTTAGCGGATGTCCCTTCACACGGAGTTCTGGGTCAACCGTTCACCCCGCTGAGAGCAACGATGTCTCGGTCGATCAGTGATGAAGCCGTGAGCGCGCGCTGCCTCAAAGTCGAATCGACAGACGCGCTGTGACCGATGTGTGTGAGCAGGTCGATGGTCTGTCGACACCACCTCACGAAGTCGCCGGGCAGCAGTTCGCATAGTTGCAGCACCTGTACGAGACTCGCGCCCGACGCCCAACGAAAAATTGCTGTCACCAGACCTGGATCAATTTGCCGCATCAGCTTGATGCCGTGTGCATGCTCCGCAGCGGTAACGCGCGCCCATGACCGGTGAAGGTCGAGGAGTGCCTGGCGGATTGCAGCAGAGGAAATCGCCGTCGCTCGCTGCTCAGTCCCCCGAGTTTCGTAAGTAAGCGCTGCGCACACCCCGGCTAGCTCGGCTGAGCTGAGCGAATCAAACACACCTGTTCTCATCGCCTCGGCTGTGACGAGATCGAGCTCTGTGTAGATGTCCGTGAGCAGCATGCCTGCAGGTGTCGGCGCTGGCTCTGTTTCGGCCGTGAGGTACCCAAGATCCACCAGCACCTCGCATAGGCGA
>RFTO01000007.1 GCA_009923375.1 Actinomycetota bacterium
AACCAAGCCGTATGCCGGCTTTGCTGTTTCGTTCATAGTGTGATCCTCAATCTCGGGTTGGTTGACGTCCATTTCAGAGAATAGGACTTTAACTTGCAAAATGCAAGTTAGTGCGTAGGCTGTGTTGAGTACGCACAAGGCCTTCAATCAAGCAGAGGAACATGCCATGAAACAACGAGTTCTCGTTACTGGAATCAGCGGCTACGTCGGCCAACACATAGCAGCACAACTACTAAATAACGACTACGAAGTAGTTGGTACCGTTCGGTCCCTTTCAAAGTCCTCCATCCCACGAGAGGCATTAGCTAAAGTCGCACCGATCGAGAATCTTTCATTCGTTGAAGCCGACTTACTTTCGGATGGCGGTTGGAACGATGCAATGTCCGGTTGCGACTTCGTCATGCACGTGGCATCGCCCTTCTACTTGGCTGAACCAAAAGATGAAAATGACATGATCCGCCCTGCAGTGGAAGGCACACAGCGCGTGCTAGCAGCTGCTAAGAATGCTGGAGTGAAACGGGTAGTTCTGACATCTTCAGTAGTTGCAATGACATCGGGCTTGCCTAGTGGTCGTTATGGTACGGAGGCTTGGTCAAATGTCGATGCCAATATCGGCGCTTACTCAAAGAGTAAAACGTTGGCCGAGCGAGCAGCTTGGGAATTTGTCTCTGGTGGTTCCATGGAACTTGTGACAATCAACCCTGGTTTCATTTTGGGTCCACCACTTGGTGCCGCGGGCGATGGGCAAAGTGTCTCAATGATTTCTGACTTGATTGCCGGCAAGATGCCGATGATTCCCGACATTGCCATGAGTATGGTTGATGTACGTGACGTTGCTCGGCTTCATGTGGCCGCACTAGAGAGACCAGACGCTGCGGGCAAGCGTTTCATCGCGGCGACTGAACAGCCAATAGCGATGGCACATTTGGCCGAAGTTTTACAAAGGGCAGGTTTCTCGAAGGTGTCTTCACGAAAAGCACCGAATTTCGCAATCAAACTCATGGCTCTGTTTGACCGTGAGGCAAAAGGGATGGTTCCACAATTGGGAATCCGAATTTCGTATGACAATCAAGCTACTTACGATATTCTGAACTGGGAACCAACTACCCTCGATAAAACTTTTGTCGAAATGGCGAAGGCAATCTCAAACTAGGAAATGTATGTCAATGGTCATTGATGCGAACTCAATCGAGTGGCGCTCCGTATGCCCCATCGCATCTGGACTTGATGTTCTTGGCGACAAGTGGTCTTTAGTAATCGTGCGCGACCTGTTTGAGCACGGCACGCGCACTTATTCTGAGTTCGGCGAATCACCTGAAGGTATTTCCACCAACATCTTGGCCGCAAGATTGAAGTTGCTCTCTTCGATTGGGATTGTCGAACATGTGGAACCCGATCGTGCTTCTCGCAACAATGCCTACCAACTGACATCTAGTGGACTGGCCCTGCGATCGGTACTTGAAGAGCTTGGTAAATGGTCGCAGACCCACCTGAAAGCTATGCATCCGGATATCGTCAGCATTTTCTAGTTGCTGCAGGCCTCAAGGCCATGGCAAATCAAGTGCTCCGTGGGTCGTGGGTTCGCGCAAAGATATAGTCTGGATTTTGACAGTATATTTGACAGTTTATGAGTCTTAAAAGACTCGCCGTGAATAGTTTGCTCAACGGCCCCGCTCAGGTAGTCGATGCACTCCCGGCCGCATCCATTGCGCGCGCTGCGGCGGTGATATTTTTAACCATAGAGCCAAAGACAATTCCATGAAATGGCCAAACAGACCACCAGTAAATATGTCCTAACAGACCTTTCGGAGCATAAATCGCTCGCTGACGGTAAACAACGTCGTTAACGTCCTTCTGGATCACTGAGAGTTCCAACCACGCCAATCCAGGCATTTTCATCTCCGCGCGCAAACGCAAGAGATGGCCACGGTCACACTCTTCTACTCGCCAAAAATCTACGGCTTCACCAGCATTGAGATGGTTGGGATCACGACGACCGCGCCGTAAACCTGGACCGCCGGTGAGTCGATCGAGAAAGCCACGAGTTTCCCACGCAAGCGGAAATGAATACCATCCGTTGTCGCCACCAATTCGCTCAATTACATTCCACAGCGCCTGTGCACTTGAATGTGACAGTTGCTCGCGAACATCCAGATACAAAGACCCTCCCGCCCAAGCTGGATCTGTGGGTAAAGGATCGCTCGGCGCACCTGGTGTGGACGCAGAAGTCCAACGAGTTGCCACATTAGCTTCGCGAATTCGACTCAAAGCAAGTTTTACCGCATCGTCGAATGTCAGCAATCCTTCGGGAGGATCAGGAATGTACTGCTTAATGTCACTTTCTGCGCAAACAACTTCTGACTTCAAACTATCGACGAGTGGCCGGGCAATACTTTTCGGAACGGGCGTAACCAGACCAATCCATCTAGAAGAAAGTCCAGGAGAGAGAAAGTTAATTGGCAGAATGATTCGCTTACGCAGCCCAGCAGCGCTGGCGTAGCGATGCATCATCTCTTCGTACGTCAGCACATCGGGCCCACCAATATCGAAAGTTCGATTTAAACCTGATGGCAGTTCTGCAGCAAGTAACAAGTAGCGAAGCACATCGCGGATGGCTATCGGTTGGATTCGAGTACGCACCCATCTCGGGGTAATCATTGCTGGCAAGCGCTCGGTGAGGTACCGCAACATCTCAAAGGAGAGACTGCCAGAGCCGATGATGACAGCAGCGCCGAAGGCAATTGACGGCACACCGGAGGCTAAGAAGATGTTTCCCACTTCTGCGCGTGAGCGCAGATGTGGCGATAAGTGTGGGTCATTAGTGAGGCCACCAAGATAGACAATGCGGCTGACGTGATTCTTGTTTGCTGCATTTGCAAAAATCTGGGCTGTATTGCGTTCGAGTTTCTCGAGGTCCCCAGCAATGCCGATCGAGTGAATCATGTAATAGGCGACATCCACATCTGCAAGTGCACGTGAGACAGCTACTGGATCATTAGCATCTCCAGTAAAAATGTCAACTTCGTCATGCCACGGTAGTTGTGCGATGCGTTCAGGGTGTCGAACCAAAACTCTGACCCGATATCCGGCATCTAGCAGCAGAGGGATCAGTCGACCACCGACATAACCCGTTGCGCCAGTGACTAGACACAGCTTTTGCATGTGTTAAGTGTCCCCCAGTTTCATAGTGTTTGCGGAACGAAACCACCTGATCTGTTCCACTATCCACGATGCACTTGATCCAATGGCGGCAGTGGGGGCGGTTCGGTCGAATCGTTACGGGTGGAGATGGAAACTAACGAATCACGGCGATCGAATCATGACTCAACATTCCAAAACGATGAAGGTTTTTGCTTCACCTGCCGTCGGAGCTGTTACATCTGGAGTGAAGCAGCAAAGACTTATACCCACTCCGTTCACATTCGATGGGCGTGATGTTGCTAAGCGCCCGCTGACGACTCCATCGGTGGTAGGTCGATGCCTGTGTGGGCATGACAGTCGTAACCATTGGGGTTCTTGGCTAGATACTGCTGATGGCTGTCTTCTGCCAGCCAGAAGGTGAGCGGGTCAGCAGGGTCTGCGGCCCAAGCGATCTCGGTGGTGATCGCTCCGAAACCACGCTTGTCCAACTCGCGCGCATACGCATCGCGGGTGGTGTTGATCAGCGCAGCATCTGCAGGGTCGTCGTAGAACACAGCGCCTCGATACTGCGAGCCAATGTCATTGCCTTGGCGATTTCCCTGTGTTGGATCGTGGTTCTCCCAGAAGACTTTGAGCAAGTCGTAAAGCGAGATCTGCGCTGGGTCGTAGGCGATCTGCACCACCTCGGCATGCCCGGTTCGCCCACTGCACACAGTTCGATAATCGGGATTCTCGATATCCCCACCCTGGTAGCCGACCGAGGTGCACACAACACCGGGTAGCGGCCAGAACTTCTTCTCCGCCCCCCAGAAGCAGCCCATGCCGAACGAAATGATTCGTGTGTGTGGCGGCCAAGGACCAGTGAGCGGAGTTCCCAAGGTCATGTGCAGTGAGGACATAGGTGAACGGTAAGCAGAGAGTCGCGATCGCGCGAGCCCGCGCCACTTCACGCAGTCACATGCACGACGTACGCGTGCTCTCGTAGGCGATCTAGCACCTGGGTGCGGTGCGCCGGGCCTCGGGTCTCCAGCTGAAGTGCGATCTCAACTTCGTCCACTGCCAGACGCGGATCTGTCCGAAGGTGTTCAACTTCGACCACATTGGCGCCGATGTCACCCACATCCGAGAGCAGCCGTCCCAGTGAGCCGGGGACATCTGGCACCCGCACACTGATGGAGAGGTAGCGTCCCGCGGCAGCCAAACCGTGGCGCACGACGCGCATCAGCAAGAGCGGATCGATATTGCCGCCTGAGAGAGTTGCGACGGTTCGACCAGGGAACAGCTCAGGATGCGCCCAGATTGCTGCCACCGCCGCACCGCCGCCAGGTTCCACGACCAACTTGCTGCGCTCAAGCAGGAGGAGTAGCGCGCGGGAAATCTCCTCCTCGGAGACGGTGATGACCTCGTCGACGTAATCGCGGACCAGAGCGAAAGGAACGTCCCCGGGTCGCCCGACAGCGATTCCATCAGCCATCGTGGACATGCTTGTGAGCGCAACCGGGTGCCCTGCCTCCAGCGAGGCGGGATAAGCCGCGGCGCCAGCGGCTTGTACAGCCACCACGCGAACATTCGGGTTCAGAGTCTTCGCCACCATGGCGACACCGGCGGCCAACCCGCCGCCGCCCATGCAGACGACGATCGTGTCGACATCGGGGCAGTCCTGCATGATCTCAAGTCCGCAGGTTCCCTGTCCGGCGACGATGTCGGCGTGGTCGAAGGGGTGGACGAGCACTGCTTCCGTGCTCTCGGAAAACGCTCGCGCATGGGCGAGCGACTCATCGATGGTGACGCCTTGCAACACCACATCAGCGCCGTAATCGCGGGTGGCTGTGACCTTGGGCAAGGTGGCGCCAATCGGCATGAACACCGTGGCTTTGACCCCCAGGCTTCGGGCAGCAAGAGCGACACCTTGTGCGTGGTTGCCGGCGCTTGCCGCCACCACTCCCGCCGCCTTCTCCTCGTCACTCAAGCGGGCAATGCGCGTGTAGGCGCCTCTAATCTTGAACGACCCAGCTCGCTGCAGGTTCTCGCATTTCAGGACCACCGAGCCGCCGGTGGCATCGCTGAGCCAACGCGCATCACGCATGGGTGTTCGCCGCGCGATGCCGGTTATGAGTTCCTGTGCCGCTTGAACATCGGCCAAAGTCGGCAGGTTTTGCTCCATGCAGACATCTTGTCACTCGAGTGCGCTAGCGCGACGCATCACTAGGCTGTGACTTTGTGCTCACACGGCTGCGGGAAAACTACTCGGGGATGCCCAAAGAGGTCTATGTTCTCACCGCAGTCGCCTTCTGTGTCGCCATCGGATTCGGCATGTTCGCACCCGTCATCACCGTGTTCGCCAAGCAGTTTGATGTGTCCGATTTCGCCGCCAGCATTATCATCTCGATCTTCGCCGCCGCACGATTAGTGTGCACCGCCCCGTCCACATGGATGGTCACGCGTTTCGGCGAGCCGATCGTCCTCGCCAGCGGCCTGCTCATCGTCGCGATCAGCAGTGTGCTCATCGGCTTTGCTCACTCCTATAACGATTTCCTCATTTACCGAGCCAGCGGCGGCCTGGGTTCGGCGATGTTTACCGTGTCAGCGCTGGCCCTGCTCTTGCGGGTGACTCCGGCAACTATGCGCGGCCGAGCGTCTGGGCTTTATCAAGGTGGATTCGTCGTCGGTGGTATCGCCGGACCGGCTGTCGGCGCCGTATTCGCTTTTTCGCTGAGACTGCCGTTTTTCGTGAACGCTGCGATGCTCGTCATCGCGAGTATCTTCACCTTCGTCATGCTGCTGCACCCGCGATATTCGGTGGATGCCAGCTCGTCGCAACCTGATTCAGCAGCTAATCAGGAGGCGGCATCACATGGATGGTCGGGCCTGCGCAAGGCGCTTCAACTGCCCGTCTACCGCCTTATCCTCTGGGCGAACTTCGTTCAAGGATTCGTGCTCTTCGGTTTGCGCAATGCACTTGTGCCGCTGTATGCGAAGGATCAGTTCGGGTCGACTGTTTACTCGAACTATTCATTCGCTGTCGGTGCGATATTCAGTGCGACATTGCTTGTCGCAGCCGGTCGGCAGACGGACCTGCGCGGCCGCAAGCCGGTGACGGTGCTCGGATTCGCACTCAATGCAGCTGGCGCGCTAGTCATGGTGTTCAGCCCAAATCCGGCGATGTTTCTCGTCTCCGCGATGCTTTACGGAGTCGGTGGAGCACTGACGGGGGCATCGATTCCGGCGATGCTCGGCGATGTCACACGCGGTGCTCGCTCGGGCGTTCTGGTCGCTTCTTACCAGGCGATTGTTGACGTCGGTTTCATCACCGGGCCGATCCTCGCCGGTTTTGTTCTTGAGCAAACCCACTCATTCAATGCTGCCTTCGGAGTTGGAGCAGCGCTTACATGCGTTGCGTTGATATGGGCGCTCACGATTCCCGAGTCCAAACCAAGCAATGAAGCCTCGCGCACACCTGGCGACGCAGATTCGACATCAGAATCCCCAGCACGTGCGCTTCCATCAGTGATGATCGACAACGAACTTAAGTAACGCCGGCTTAACGCTTAACGCCTCACCCCTCGAGTGCTTGGAGTAAATCTGCGATGAGGTCGGCGGCATCTTCGATGCCCACGGAGATCCGCACCAAGTCACCGGGCACCTCCAGGGCGCTGCCTGCCACCGATGCGTGAGTCATCCGGGCGGGATGCTCAATCAAAGACTCGACACCACCAAGAGACTCCGCGAGAGTAAAAATCTGCGTTGCTCCACACACACGGACCGCTGCATCCTCCCCAGCTGTCACTCGGAACGACACCATTCCGCCGAAACCGCTCATCTGCTTGGCTGCGATGTCGTAATTTGGGTGCGTGGGAAGTCCGGGCCATAACACCTCGGAAACCGCAGGATGGTCCAGTAGCATCTCCACCACAGCAGCGGCATTCGCACAATGGCGATCCATGCGAACCGACAATGTCTTAATCCCGCGCAGCACCAGCCACGCATCAAAGGGCCCACACACCGCACCCATGGCGTTCTGGTGGTAAGCCAATTGCTCACCAAGTGCGTCATCTGCCACCACAAGTGCTCCGCCGACTACGTCGCTGTGCCCGCCGAGATATTTCGTCATCGAGTGCACCACCACATCGGCGCCGAGAGTGAGCGGTTGTTGAAGATAAGGCGAAGCAAATGTGTTGTCCACCACGAGCAAGGCGCCAGCCTCATGAGCAATCTTGGCCAACTGAGCGATGTCACTGATCCCGAGCAGAGGATTGCTCGGTGTCTCCACCCACAACAGCTTTGTGCGGCCGGGCTTGATTGCCGCGGCGATGCTGGCGGCATCGGGCATGTGCGCGGTGTCGAAGTCGATCCCCCACGGGGCAGCGACCTTCGCAAATAATCGGTAAGTGCCACCGTAGGCGTCGTCGGGGAGCACGACATGATCGCCGGGCTTGAGCACAGTTCGGATGAGCGCATCTTCCGCCGCCAGGCCGGATGCGAAGGCAAACGCACGGGTTCCGCGCTCCAGCGACGCGAGGCACTCCTGCAGGGCATCGCGCGTTGGGTTGCCGCTGCGTGAGTACTCATAACCACCCCGCAAACCGCCGACTCCATCTTGCTTGAAGGTGGAGGACGGATGGATAGCCGGAACGACCGCACCTGTCTGCGGATCAGGTTCCTGTCCGGCATGTATAGCCCGGGTGGAGAAGCCGTGCTCGTCGCTGTGGCCGTGGTCGTGGGTGCTGGCGGTCATGGCAGCAGGCTAACCAACGAGGGCTAGGGTTGACATCATGACTTTGGCCATTGAAGCCCGAGGAATCGATAAGACCTTCGATGGCGTTCGCGCTCTTGTCGGAATCGATCTCGATGTTGAGCAAGGCACTGTTGTCGGATTGCTCGGACCCAACGGCGCCGGCAAGACCACGATGGTCCGCATCCTGTCGACCCTGATACTTCCCACTGCTGGATACGCGAAGGTGGCCGGCTTCGATGTCGTGACGCAAAGCGATGAGGTGCGAAAGTCCATTGGCCTCACTGGGCAGTACGCGGCAGTGGACGAATTCCTCACCGGCCGCGAGAACCTGCGGATGTTCGGATCGCTCTACCACCTGCCGGGCAAGCTGGCGAAGGCGAGAGCGGATGAATTACTTGAGCAGTTCTCGCTCACCGATGCCGCTGACCGCACGCTGAAGACTTACTCCGGTGGTATGCGCCGCCGCTTGGATCTCGCGGCAAGCTTGATCGCAACGCCGAGCATCTTGTTCCTCGATGAGCCCACCACCGGACTTGATCCCCGCAGCCGCCTGGGCATGTGGGAAGTCATCAACTCGCTGGTTGCCACTGGCACCACAGTGCTTCTCACCACTCAATATCTCGAGGAAGCCGACCAATTGGCCTCCCGCATCGTTGTTATCGATCGCGGCGCCGTGATTGCGAACGGCACAAGCGATGAGCTGAAAACACAGGTTGGCGGCGATCGCTTGGAAGTTGTCATGAAGGACGCACAGTCGCTTGCAGCATGTGCTGACGCGCTGCGGCCGTTGGCTTCATCCGAGATCGTCACCACGGCTGTGACTCGTACGGTCGTTGCGCCCGTTGCCGGTGGTTCGGCAGTGCTGCCTGATGCAATTCGCGCCCTCGATGCCGCGGGGATTCAGTTCGCCGACATCGCTTTGCGCAGACCGACACTTGATGATGTGTTCTTATCACTCACCGGCCATGTGGCCGAGGAGGAAGAAGCCGCCAGCGGCAAGAAACGCCGCCGCAAGGGAGCCGGTGCATGATGACCACCACCACACCAACATCCGTCGACTCCCACCGCCCTCCACTGGGCTGGTTCGTCAGCGATTGTGTCGCTATCGGCAAGCGACAAATCAAGACTTTCCTGCGGTCGCCTTCAACCTTCTTCTTCGCGCTGTTTCAGCCGGTGTTGTTCGTGTTGCTGTTCTCCTTCGTCTTCGGCGGCGCGATCCCGATCGGCAATGGGCTGAATTACCGAGAATTCCTGTTACCTGGCATCTTCGCGCAAACCGTGACCTTCGCGGTTGCTGCGGCAACTGTCGGCATCGCTGAGGATGCGCAGAAGGGAATCATGGATCGCTTCCGGACCCTGCCAGTGAATCAAGCATCGGTCATGGTCGGACGATCGTTTTCGGAGATGGTTGAGCGGATCATGGTCATCAGCATCATGTCGTTGACCGGCCTAGTGGTCGGCTGGCGCACTCACACTCCGTGGACTCAGGTGCTTGGGGGCTACGGCATCTACTTGCTCTTTGCTTACGCACTGACTTGGACGGGTTTGTTCGTCGGCCTTACCGTGCCCAATGTGCAGGTTGCTCAAACTGCCGGAGTGGCGTGGGTCTTCCCGCTGACTTTCTTATCCAATGTGTTCGTGCCGACCAAGGGAATGCCGCATTTTCTGCAGGTGTTCGCCGAGTGGAATCCCATCTCCAGCGTCGCCTTGGCGGGGCGCCAACAGTTCGGAAACCCGGTGGTCGGTGTTGGGACGTCATGGCCGACGCAGCATGCGGCGCTGTTAGCAGTTGGCTGGTCGCTGACGTTGATCGCGGTGTTCTCAACCCTCGCAGTTCGGCGTTTCAAAGCCAAGCGGGACTAACGCCTGCAGATCAGTTGTGAGGGGTGACATCCATGATCGTCACTCGCAGCACCTTGCCATTCGGTGCGGTGTATTCCACCGTCTCGCCGACGCGCGTGCCCATGATTGCCTGACCCATCGGCGAGCCGGGGGAGTAAACCGTGTGCGAGGTGGTCGCTGCTTCCTCACGGATCCCCAGCAAGAACGCATCGGGCTTCTCGTCTCCGTAATGAACCGTGATGATCATGCCGTGGGAGACGACGCCTTCTTCAACCTCCGGCCGGCCAATCTTTGCGTGCTCGAGCAGGTGTGACAGTTCATTGATTCTTGCCTCGTTCTTTCCTTGCTCCTCGCGGGCGGCGTGATAGCCGCCGTTCTCCTTAAGGTCACCTTCCTCCCGCGCTTGCGCGATGCGGTTCTTGATCTCGTCGCGAATGGCACCTGCGCGCTCGCTCAGTTCCGCGGACAGGCGGTCGTATGCCTCTTGGGTGAGCCAGGTCTCTTGCGTGGTCATAAGGGCGAACGCTAGCGAAGCCGCCTTCGGATAAGCGAATATCTACCCAGCAGCTGGTGCATAGCCAGGCGGCGCTTGCGCAGGGGGCTTCACCCCAGGCGGGAATTGCGCTGCAGGTAGGCGATTGACATCGGTCCCGGTTTGGCAGCCCAGGACCTCAACTGCGACCGCGGGTTTGCGTGTGCGCAGCGTGTACACCAGCACTTTCTCGGCCCCACGCGTTGCGGGTAGGCGCAAGTAAGCAAAGCCGACATCGATGCGCCGTTCATCCTGCGCCCGCACGGCGCAGGTGACCTTGCCAGTGACATTAGTTTCGGATTGATAACTCACCTGCAGCGTGATTCGATCGGCGCTGATTGAGTAAGTCCCCAAAGTGGCAGCCACGGGTTTCGTGCTGACATGCCACAACGACCACACCGCAACAGGCATCACCAACAACACCAAGGCACCGCCAGAGGTCAACCGCTGCCGCCAAGGCTGCTGCTGGACCCCGTATCGCTGGCGGATGTGTGGCGGCCACGTGGCCGGTGCGCCACTTCGGGCATGATTGACCTCGGCGCTCTCATCCAAGTCGTCGGCCACAAGGGCAATTGTGGCGCGCATGGACGCGGGCGCACATCCACCCACCTGCTTGGTGGGCTTGTTTGGCTGGCGTGCTTGGCGTGCTTGGCGTGCGTGAGACTGCCTGCTCGCCTCGCCTGCTTGCCCTACTCGCCGCCTCAATCGAAAGTTAAGGGGTCAACCGCTGTGCATGAGTTTGCTGCACCACAGTCACCGATAGATGTTCAATCGCCTGTGGGCGCCACCTTGGTGATGCCGACTGCTGGGGAGCAGTTGCGGCTCATGCATGTGCATGCGCATCCTGATGACGAATCAAGTAAAGGCGCGGCATCAACAGCGCGCTATGTCGCTGAAGGTGTTCACGTCTGCGTCGTGTCGTGCACGGGCGGGGAGCGTGGAGACATCCTGAACCCGGCTGTCGACACACCAGAGGTACTCGCCAACTTGCCGCAGGTTCGCCGCGATGAAATGGCGCGAGCCGCCGAGGTCTTGGGAGTTGAGCATCACTGGCTGGGTTTTATTGACTCCGGTTATCCGCAGCCAAATGATGAAGGCGCCACGCCACCGCTGCCAGACGACTGCTTCGCACTTGTTCCCCTTGAGGTCTCCGCGCCGCCGCTGGTGAAGCTGATCCGCCAGCAACGTCCCCATGTACTCACCACTTACGACGAGAACGGTGGTTATCCGCACCCTGACCACATCCGCTGCCACGACGTCGCCATGGCGGCCGCTGCGGCTGCTGCAGATCCGGCTTATGCACCCGAGCTCGGCGCGGCGTGGCAGGTGCTAAAAATTTATTACCACGCTGGATTCCACTACACCCGAGTGAAAGCAATTCACGATGCTGCTGTGGCTGCCGGCGCCGAAAGCCCTTACGCCGAGTGGCTCGAAGGCTGGGATCACAGCGGCGACCGGGAAGTCACCACAAGCGTGCCGTGCGACTTGGAGCACTTCCATGTTCGTGATGAAGCACTGAAAGCGCATGCCACTCAGATTGATCCCCAGAGGTGGTTCGTCGTGCCGACGCATGTTCAGCACCAGGTGTGGTCGACGGAGGAATACGAACTTGCGCGAACGTGGGTGCCTGCAACCTTGCCTGAGACCGACCTATTCGCCGGGTTACGCCACACTGGCACTGATAGCAATGATGTCGAGACTGCGGAGGTTGTGCGTTGATGGGTTTCTTGTTCGCATATGTCAACAACATGGCCGCCACTGTGCTGATGTCAGTGGCGCAAACGGACGCCCCGTCCCCGCAACCAAACATCAACAACGACACGGTTCAGGCTGGGCCGACGCCACTGCTGATGATCGGCGGACTCTTGATCGTGGTGGTGTTGCTTGCTTTGAGTATGCGGCGCCACCTGCGTCGGGTGCCCAAGGATCTCGACGTCGTCACGCGTTCTGGCGGTAAGACCAGAGACGACATCGCTGATGCACCTGCTGCTGCCGAGTAATTGAGCGGCACCTTCATTTGCCATGCGCCGAATCCTGCTGACGTACATCGCCCCCAGCATCGCGATGATGCTGGCAGTTGTTACGTGCGTGCTTCTCGCGCAGTGGCAGTGGCACATCGGATTTCGTAACCAAACGCAGGTGCTCGCCAGTGCGTCCACCGAGATACAAACGTTCGCGGATGTAAGCACCGCTGAGCAGTGGCTGCCGAGAACGTCAATTGGCGCTCGGACTCGAGTGCGCGGACACCTGCTCAACGCGCGCACCTTCAGAACCGCTGCCCGCCCCAGCGCGGGCGCGATGTTGCCCTGGGTGGTCACACCACTGCGCCTTGCTGATGGGTCGGTGGTCACTGTTGTGCGTGGTGCCGGCGGTCCTGCCGTATCACCCGGCGAGGTAACAATCACTGGCCGGATGCAGCCAAGTGAAGATTCGCCCGCCGTTGGTGTGTGGCAGCCGGCAGCTCCCGAGCTCAGCACCTCGCGACTGGTGAACCGGTGGACAAGCGATGTGATCCGCGACGGCTACCTTGTTGACGAAAGTTCCTCAACCCTCATTCGTGGGGTCACGGCGACTCCGAGATTCACTGCGGCGCCGTCGGGGCATATCAACTGGCGCAATATCGCCTACGCGTGCCAGTGGTTGCTCTTCGCCCTCTTCGCGCTATTCGTGTGGTGGCGGCAGGTCGCTCCTGCGCCCGAGGGTAATAATTACCCTCATGGGAATACTTGAGGCAGCCGGACGACAAGACAAGTTCGCATTTGCTCAATACCGCGCGGTTGCCTGGGCCACCGGTGTCGTGCTGGCGTCGATGACGGTCTATCTGATTGCGGTGTACGTATTCGGGGTTGAAGCGTCCCCCACCTACAAGTTCGGTTGGCAACTGCACGGCATGCTCTACGTGATTTACCTGGCCTTTGTCGCTCGCATCGCCATCCGCGAGCGTTGGGCGATGCCGCAGACGGTGTTAGTTGCTCTCTCCGGCACAGTGCCCGCGTGGGGGATCATGATGGAGCGCAAGCTCACCGCAGCCCGACAAGCCTCTGCAAAGTAACGTCGGCTCTCCCAGCCTGCTGGTCGCAAAAGTGTTGCGAGAGCCCTAACGAGCGTCGCGGATGATGCACGTCAGGCGCGACGTGCACACCAAGGCACCTGCATCATTCACGATCTGAATCTGTAGAGATGCGACCGTCTTACCCAGGCTCAAAGGCGTGCTAGTGGCGGTGACGAACCCCTCACACACCCCGAGATGGTGGGTGCAATTGATGTCCACCCCCACAGCTTGCCGGCCAGCACCTGCATGGATTGCGGCATGCAATGACCCGATCGTCTCCGCGAGGACCGCGCTTGCTCCGCCATTGAGAAGCCCGTATGGCTGGGTGTTTCCTTCCACCGGCATTCGGGCGACCACGCGATCGATACTGGCTGCGGTGACCTCGATTCCCATCCGCTCAGCGAGCGCACCGGGGCCGCGTTGCTCGAGCAGTGTCTGGATTAGCGGGTCGATAGAAGGAGTTGTCATCGCTGACCTCACTTTTTCCCGGTCCACTCAAGGGGTGCTTCAGAGAGCCCAAAGCGACGTTGGAATTTCGCTAGGGGCTTGGGTGCCCACCAGTTCCAACGTCCGGCCAGCTTCATGAAGGACGGCACGAGCAATCCGCGAACGATGGTGGCGTCGACCAAGATGGCGAACGCGACACCGAAGCCGAGAAGTTTGATGCTGGTGATGCTGCTGAAGAGGAATGCTGCGAACACCACCGCGAGCAGAAGCGCAGCAGTGGTGATGATGCGGCCCGATCGCTGAAGACCCAACGACACCGCTGTGTCCGTGTCAGCTCCACGGTCGTGCTCTTCCTTGATTCGGGCGAGCAAAAACACTTCGTAGTCCATGGACAAACCGAAGGCGACCACTCCCACCAACACCAACGTGTTGCTATCGAGCACGCCGGTGCCGGTAAATCCACCCACCAGCCACGAGGCGTAATGGTGACCGAAGATCAATGTCAAGACGCCCAAAGTAGCTCCCAGGCTGAGTGCGTTCATCACGACGGCCTTCAACGGCAAGATGATGCTGCCCGTGAACAGGAACAACACAAGCAATGTGGTGAGTGCAAGCCAACCGAGCAGGAATGGCATGTGCTTAGTGATTGCGTCCTGCTGATCTTGGTAAATCGCAGAAGCACCACCGACGATGGCCCCTTGAGGTTTGCCGGGGTTGTCACGCAACCACGAAATGATCTGGCTGCTGACCGCATCTCGGGCCGGCACGTCGGTCAAGATGGAGATCCGAGCCCACTTCGTGTAGGGGTTGTAGTAACCGGGCATCGGGGTGCAGTAGTTACCGCCGGCTGGTCCCTTGAACTGACTGCCGGCCGCCGAGTTACGGACATAACGCTGCGCCATTGAACTCACCTGCGTGATGTGCTTCTTGAGTTCCAGATTCGGCTGCGACTGGGTACCGAGGGCGTACACCACGTAATTCGCCATTGTGGGGATGCTGCCGCCACCGGTTGTCGATGCGCAATCGAAATTCGGAATCAGAATGTCGATTGGCGAATTTGCCTGGGAGTCAAAGTTGTTGCGGATGTACTCCTGGGCAGTCGCCGCGGTGTCGGTTGCAGGCAGCGATCGATCATCAATTTGCCCGAAGTTCGCGGTGAAGGCGGGGCTGGCCAAGGCGGCCAAACCGATAAAGGTCACAAGGAACACGGGAACTGCGCGGCGCATCACGAACAGCGAGACACGCTTCCACACACCCTCATCCGATGGCGCAAGATCACCGGGCAGCACCTTGAACTTGTTCACCCGCTCACCGGCAAGCGCCATCACTGCGGGCAATGCAATCAAGGTGCTGGCGACGGCGAGGGTGACCACAATCATGCCGCCGTATGCGAATGACTTCATGAAGTACTGCGGGAACACGACCAATCCGCCCAAGGTCAGCGCAACAGTCAGGCCGGAGACGAACACGGTGCGTCCGGCGGTCTTCACTGTAGTGACGATTGCGGTCTCGATATCGTCACCGCGTTTTAGGCACTCGCGGAAACGGTTCACCATGAGCAGGGCGTAATCGATACCCAGACCCAAGCCGAAGCCGGTGACGAGGTTCGTCGCAAACACGGAGATGCTTGTGACCTGGCTGACGCCCCACAGCGCTGCGAAACTTCCTGCCACTGCGCCAGCGGCAACGATGAAGGGGAGTCCTGCGGCGACAACGCTGCCAAATGCGTACAGCAGCATCAACATCAGCAGCGGGATGGTGATTGTCTCGGCCAAAGTGATGTCGTGTTTGGTGCGGCTAGTCAACGCATGGTCCACGGCTCCCCGGCCGCCGACGTAAACCTTCAACCCATCCTTACCCTGGCCGCCGAATTTTGTCTCGATTGTGTGGGCGAGGTCAGTGGCGCTGACGTTGTCGCTGCGGGCGTTGACCAACACCATGCCAGACATTCGGTCGGTGCTACGCAACACACTCGTGGGCACTGTCCATAACGATTCCGCCACCTGCGGGCTTTGGTCCATTTGAGAAACCACCGAGGCAGGGATCGACCAGTAGGACTGCAGACTCGCAACACCTGGCACCTTGGATAGCTTCCCCAACAGCGCCTCTGCGAGTGTGCGGTCCTGCTCAATTCCATGCGGGGTGCGCACTGCCAGCACGACTGCTGGGTCGGAGGCGCCGAAGATGTCATTGGGGGTCTGGACCACCTGAACTGTCAGCGCACCCTGCTTACCTGAATATTTCTTGGCGATCCGGGCGGCCAGCGCCGTTCGGTCGACATTCGAGTCCTGCGAGACGACTGTTACCAATCCGATCTTCTTGGTCGGATCCACCATCGTGGAGGACTTAGCGCGCCAGTAGGCGTCCACATATGTAACGCCGGGCTCGTCTTTGATCTTCGTCACGAGCTGCGCAGCGAGCGCACCATCGGCATCGACATTATGTGGGACTTTGATGAAGATCTTGGCCACTGTGGCCCCATCGAAGTTCTCATGGATGAGCTGAGTGACCTTGGCGCTGTCGCTGCCTGGGTCGTCGTAGCCCTCGGCCTTCAAATTGGCGAATGCCTGCCAGCCGATGCCACCGCAGGCGATGACGATGGCGATATAGACGGCGAGTGCGGCTTTTGCATGGCGCACCGTGAAATGGCCCAGACGCTCAAACATGCAGGGACAGCCTCTCGTGTCATTAGAGTGCTCAGCCATGAGGCGGCAGCAGCAGGATAAGCGTAGCCGCGTGGTTGCAACTTCCCTGCGCTCAATTGCGGTCGTGGCCCTGCCACTGGCCGTGTCCTTGGCGGCTGCTGGGTGCCAGCCACCCGCTGCGACATCAGTGAACAGCAACTCAGTGTGGGTCGCCTATGAGTCGAAAGCTGCCGCTGATTCAGAGCGCGCGGGCGGTGCAGCTACCCCTGGCGGCTTGCCGAGTTCGTCTGTGGGGGTCAGTGGATCGGGCGCCCCGACCTCACCTGCACCGACCTCACCGGCTTCATCGACACCAACTGCATCAGCACACTCCTCGACGAATGCGGCGACACAGGTACTGGTGCCAGCCAGTGACAAGCGAACTTTGCGCAAGGTGGCGCGCATGGTTGGTCCGTACTCGCCGAAGTCGGTGGTCGCGTCCGGGTTCGGCACGGTCATCGCTGCGAACATGATGTACCGGCACACAATCTCCGTTTTTTCTAGCGATGGCAAGCTACGTAAGACGGTGCGCGACTCAGTTGACTTGCGCAAGTTAGGCATTGCCGACGCCAAGCCGGGCCTGACTCAGGGAGCTCCGGTTGAAACGGCGTTCTCGCCGGATGGCCAAACGGCGTGGATCAGCAACTACGCCATGTACGGGGCCGGCTTTGGACCTGAAGGCACAGACGATTGCCC
>RFTO01000061.1 GCA_009923375.1 Actinomycetota bacterium
GACGAAGTACTACGGCTACTCCCTCGATGGCGGGGTGACCTGGACAGACAACTCGAAGAACACCAAGAGCCCACTGGCCCTCACCGGTCTCACAAACGGAGTCACGTACGGCATCAAGTTACGTGCGTGGAACGCCACGGGCGCGGGCGCTTCATCAACAGTTGTTGCCGGCACACCGGTGGCTGCAAAGCCGTCTGCTCCGAAAATCACCGCTGCAGTTGGCGGCGCTGGTCAAGCGACCATTGCCTTCACCCCAGGTGCGGACGGTGGAGCAGCAATCACGAACTATGAGGTGTCCACCGATGGTGGGAAAACCTTCGTGGCTATGTCTCCCACGGTTACCACTAGCCCGATTGTGGTGACGGGCCTTGGCTACGCCGTCAAGTACAACATTGCCATCCGGGCCGTTAACAGCAGTGGCAGTGGCGCAGCGTCTGCAGCCAAGGCCGTGACAACGACCAAGGTTCCGCAGACGATCTCATTCACGCAGCCAGCGAGCATGAGCGTTAGATCTGCGGACCAGGTGTTGACCTACTCGACTACCTCTGGGTTGACGCTTACGGTCACTGCGGCAGCCGCGAAGGTCTGCACCCTGGTCGGCGGCAAGCTGCATGCAGTCTCGGCAGGTTCCTGCACCGTGACAGTCGCACAGCCCGGCAACACGATGTACGCCGCTGGCACATCGATTGTCCGTAAGGTGACGATTAGCAACTAGCAATTCCGCTCCAACCCGAGGTGCGGGGCAGCTCCTGAAAACCAGGATCTGCCCCGCACTTCTTTTTATTGCGGACCTCTCACATACCCTCGGCGCCTTGTGATGCGCATCACATACTGGACATTCCTAACGGTAGCGCGGGAATGACCGCCCTCGGCGCGTGAATTCGACGCATAAGTCCTCTTGCATTATTGCGTGAAACCGCATTCACTACGCACTGAAAGCGTTTTCACGCGGTCAAGCCATTCCGTCCGTTTTGCGAGAGGAACACCATGCATATCCGCTCCAGCCGGGGGCTTCGAGCCCTGGCTCTCACCCTGTCGACGGCCTTAGCCTCGGCAATCACGTTGGTGGGCTTGCCCGCAGCACACGCCAACATTGAGCACACTGTTCAACAAGCAACCTTCACCCTGTCTGACGCAGACAAGGCGGGCATGTCCAACAAGGACTATTGGTGGACCAACGAAGGTTCCCACAGCTGGGTTAAGTTCGTCGAAGCTGGCGCAGACCTCGTGCTGCACTACACGGTGACTAGTACCGACTCCGGTGACGTAGAGCCCTTGGCGAATGCCTCCGTCGACCTCGTGACAGCTGCCAATGGCGGCACCTTCAGCGGCTCAACAACTGAAACCACTGATGAAAACGGCCAGGTGACATTCACTCTTCACAGCACCCTTGCGAATGCGGACGCAGAGCCTCGGCCAGTCGCACCTTCATCCATGAGCTACTGGGATGACTCCCGTGGCGGCTTCCCCGAGAAGAAGTTCGACATAACGCCGACGGTCCACGCCTTAAGCGAGAATGTCGATCGCGTCTGGACCCACACGGTCAAGACCGCCGATGCACCTGTTGCGCCTGAGTACACCATCGCCTTATCCGCTGGAGACAAGGCCGGAATGACCAACAAGGACTACTGGTGGACCAACGCAGGCTCGCACAGCTGGGTCAAGTTCGTCACTGCAGGTGGTTGGTTGAATCTGGGCTACCGAGTCACTGACGGCAACGGCGACCCGCTCTGCGGCGTCGCTGTCACCTTGAACACCGCCAACAACGGGCGTGCGTCATTCGGTGGTTCGACCACCGAGTACACGGGTCAAGACGGCCAGGTGTTTTTCCACTTGCACAACGACACCACTGACGCCACGGCAGAGCCGCGCCCCATTGCCCCGAGCAACATGAACTACTGGGACGACTCTCGCGGTGGCACGCTTAACGGCGAGTCCACATTCAACTTCGAGCCCACAGTCGGCGCGGATGTCGAGCATGTCGACCGCGTCTGGACTCACTCCGTCAAGGCCATGGCAGAGGCAACCTTCACCTTGGCAGACTCGGACAAGTCCACGATGACCAACAAGGACTACTGGTGGACCAACCCAGGTTCGCACAGCTGGGTCAAGTTCGTGACCGCAGGTGACAGCCTGGCACTTCACTACACAGTGACTGATGAGAACGGCACCCCTGCTTCTGACACCGAGGTTGTCCTCAACGGCGGTGGCCCAGGCTCATACGCAGGATCCTTCCCGCAGTTTGCAACCACGGACGCAAACGGCCAGGTGACCTTCAACCTGACCAACACGAACGTGAACGCCGATGCTGAGCCACACCCGGTTGCGCCATCGTCCATGTCCTACTGGGATGACAGCCGCACGGTTGCCCATGAGCTCACGTTCAACTTCGAGCCCACCGTTATCGGCGCCGGCACAACCCACGTCGACCGTGTCTGGACCCACGTCGTCAAGTCCGCTGGCGGAGATGTCACCCCATTCGCAAACATCTCCTTGGCGGATGCAGACAAGGCTCACATGACCAACAAGGATTACTGGTGGACCAACGCCGGTTCCCACAGTTGGGTGAAGTTCTGGGAATTCGGAACCGACTTGGTGCTGCACTACCGTGCCACTGACGCCAACGGTGCTGGCATCGCGAACAAGGTCATGACCTTGAACACGGCTCCAGGCGGCGCTTCATTCACAGGCAGCTTGACCGCCACGACCGATGCATATGGTTACGCGACGTTCACGTTGACCAACACCACGTCGTATGACGACGCAGAGCCCTTCCCAATGGGTGCCAGCAACATGGACTACTGGGATGACAGCCACGGCGCTGAGCTGAATGGTCGCGAGGTCAAGTACGACTTCACGCCCACCATCGGCGCCTCATCGGAGAATCTCGACCGCGTGTGGACACACACGGTCAGGTCCGCTCCGACAGCTCCAAGCGACCCAGCGGACCTCATGGTCACACCGGGCGATGGATCCCTTCACGTCTCCTTCCACTCCAACGACGGTCACTCGGCAATTACGAGCACGACCTTCCGTTTGGGCTGGAAGACCACACGCTCGGCTAAGTCGCTCAAGTTGAAGACCATCACGGTCAACGGCTACGCGAACGACTACACCTTCGAGAACCTGACCAACGGAATCGCTTACACGGTGGCTGTCTCGGTCACCAATGCAGTCGACACCTCCGCGACAGTCTCCTCCGACAAGGTGTTCGCCGGCGCCGCCCAGCAGCCTTCGATCGACGAGATCACCGCTGGAAACCACAAGCTCGTCATCACCTTCATGCAGGGTGATGAAGGTGCTGCGGCGACGCGCTACTTCGGCGTCTCACTCGATGGTGGCCAGACGTGGAAGGACTCGAAGTCCTGGCGCGGTAGCCCCATCACCGTGAAGGCGCTGGAGAACGACACCACTTACCAGGTGCAGGTGCGCCAGTGGAACAAGTTCGGCCCAAGTGCTGCATCTGAGGAAGTGGATGGAACACCGATGGCTGATGTGCCGTTCGCACCGCGGTTGGGTCGTATCGTCTCCGCCTCCAACAGCTTCACGGTCAACTTCCGTGCTGGCAAGGATGGCGGCGCGGAGATCTTCGATTACGAGTACTCGCTCGACGGTGGCAACACCTGGAGTTCAGCGGGCTCGACCGACAGCCCGTTGGAAATCGACGGTCTCGATTCAGCAACTCAGTACTCGGTCGCCATTCGCGCCGTGAACAGCAGCGGCTCCGGTGCATCGTCCACCGTCCGCGCTGCCACGACCAAGAAGGGCTGATCTAACCGCTCCATAGCAACTGGGGGCGTACATCCGGAAACGGGTGTGCGCCCCCAGTTCTTTTTCTGGTTAACATCAAAGCACCAACGACACATTTCCGTCTCTCAGAACTTGCGCAGGAAATCCCCCATGCACCTCGAAACAGACCTAGGTACCCTTGTGATTATGCCTTCAAAGAGATCCTCAACTCCCGCTCGTCGCACCCGCGGGTATTCCCTGTTGTCGATCTTGGCCATCGGATTTTCTGTCCTTGCCACCGCACCTGCCTCCGGAGCGACGACCCCATCTCTTCATTCTTCAAACGTCACGTTGCGCCTGACCTCTCCAGCGATGAACACCAGCGGAGGCATCCCCTCGAACTACATCAACATGACTGCCGACGCATCGCCGAATAACGGAAATTGGGCGCAGTACTACGGACCGAATTTGCGAGTCTTCTACCGCTACTTCGACGTCTCCAGCGCACTGTCACTGAAGTGGCATGTAACTGACACCAAGAGTGGGGCTGCCTTGCGCTACTACCCCGTGTGGCTGACGCTGAACAAGAATGACTCTGGCCAGCAACGGTCCACGTTCATCGCAATCGTCAACGGCGTGAGTGTTCAAATTCCTGCAAATACCAGTGGTAGCGATGAGAGCCGCATCGCTGGGACCACAAACGCCAGTGGTGATGTGACATTCACACTTTTCAACTCAAACGATCCAGTTGATGCCGAGGCTCGCCCCGTGAAACTCACAATTCCCCAACCTGACTATGTCGACCCCCTTTTCTCCAACATCACACTCACCACGGCAATCCCCGAAACCTCTGAAACGAAGGACTTTCTTTGGGCGCACTTTCTACGCCCGAAGAATTGGGTGGCCCCCACGCCACCGGCCTATCTGTGGAGCCAAGAGTTCAACGAGGCAAAGGGCGCGCTGCCCGCGTCGAAGTATTGGAACGCTGAAACTGGTGACGGCTGCAGCGGAGGCAACTGCGGGTGGGGTAACGGTGAGAAGGAGTACTACATCCCCGGCGCGGCAGCAACCGATGGCAACGGCAGCTTGGTGCTCAGTGCGACCAAACTCAAGAACTCGGCGAATCGCTGCTATTACGGTACCTGCGAATGGAGCAGCGCTCGTTATCAGACTCTCAATAAAGTTCGTTTCCGCTACGGACTCATCGAGGCTCGAATTAAGGCGGCACCCGGGACTGGATCATGGCCAGCCATTTGGTTTCTCGGCAATAACTTCACCAGCGTCGGTTGGCCGCGTTGTGGTGAGATCGACATGGGCGAATGGGCTGGATACTCCCCCAACACGATCTGGGGGACCGGGCATTGGTCGGATGCACGTGGAAACCGAATCATGCGAGGTTCCACATTCGCCAACAGCGGCTCACTCACATCGGCGTTTCACACCTACGGCCTGTCATGGCAGCCGGACAGACTGCAATGGTTAATTGACGGTCAGGTCTATTTCACCCTGAATAAGAGTGATGTAGCACCAAATAACTGGCCTTTCAACAACGACATGTTTCTGATTATCAACCTCGCCATGGGTGGCAGTTTCGCCGGCAACATCTCACCGTCTTTGAACTCGAGCAGTATGACCATCGACTGGATCCATTACTCCAAGGCGAACGGCCTTGGTGCGGTTTCCTTCAACTAGACACATAGCAACGCTGCGGGATTGATCTCCCACCACACTGGTGTCGCTTGAGCAGAGGACTGCATCTGCCTCAGTGCGCATCACGTCATCCCCCACATGACTTCAATTGGAAGTGAGTGGTCGCACCGATACTTAGAAAGTTTCGCGACACGCGATCTCGACGATGAGGCATTTGCGCCCCACTTCATCCATGTGCGCTTGGATTAGTAGTTGCCGCGCGTATCCGCAGCGGTCGCGGAATTCGAGTGTTGGGAGCGAGGGTCACCTGTGGCTGAGCGAACCCAAACGAAGTCCGAAAATTTAATCGCCAGCGCACTGCGAGAGCAGTTCGGCGACGATGCAGTTGTCCTGACTGGGCTTAGATTCACCGATGACCGTCATGGGGACGTGGAGGCCGACGCGATCGTCTTCATTCCCGATCAGGGCGTTGCCATTATCGAAGTCAAAGGCGGTGTGGTCGAGTACGTCAACGGAGATTGGCTGGTGCGCACTAAGCGCGGGGGTCGTCGTTGTCACCCCGTGAAGCAGGCGCGCGGTGCCAAGCACGCGCTGCGATCATTTCTAGAGCGACAGCCAGAATGGTCAGGCGGTCGGATCCGAGCAGAGTGGTTTGTGGCGATGCCCTTTACCTCTGTGGAGCGAGATTTCGGCCCAGAGGGAAGGCGCGAGCAGCTCATCGGGAGTGCGGATCTGCCCAGCATCCGCACACAGATAGAAGGCGTACTCGCAAACCCTGAGATGCCCGAGCGGCGCCCAACAGCCTTAGAGATCCATCTTGCATCATCCCTACTGCATGCAAGTGCAGATGTACGCCCTGGCTTTGGGAAGTCATTCCTGCGCCGCTGGGGCGCGTGGCTAGGAATCATGTTGCTACTGCTCGGAGGGTTGGGCTTCAGGGGCATTCAGCACTTCACCTCACGCAGCACAGGCGTTGGGGTCGGGGTCGGTTGCAGTCCTCATTACGTTCCATGCGTTCCACTTCGGGCTGATATGGACTGCACTCAGATCAGGCATCAAGAGCGTGTCGTTGATAAACAAGATCCCTATCACCTTGATGCTGACGGCGATGGTCTCGGTTGCGAGGTTTGGCCGAAACCATAAGTTCGCCGCCGGCTCGATTAGCTCAGCATCCACAGCCCCAGTCAGCAAACAACTGACCCACAACAACACCTGCACCACTGAAGCGGCTGGCCCGTTGCT
>RFTO01000062.1 GCA_009923375.1 Actinomycetota bacterium
TAAGGCCATGAACAATTTTGCTGCCAAGCAGGAAGCAATCGCCGCTGGCGACATCACCAAGGTGCCAGTCGCAGTCGGCAGCAAGTATGCTGGCACCCGTTCCGTGGTTCAGATGGATCGCGCCGAATTCGTCGCCACGCAGCCACGCTATGAAGATTTCGACCGTTCGGTCGAAATGGTGCGCATGAGCCTTCGCCGGTCGGCTGAAATTGTTCGCAAGGACGCCGAACAGCTTGATGCCCTGCGCGGCAAAATATTCGGCACCGCCATGATCGAACGCGCTGTCGAAGCACCGATCAAGCGGGAATACTTCAAGACCTATCGCGAAGCCTACGCCCGCGTCGAAGCCCTGAAGGCTGAAGGCTTCAAGGCGCAGCAGCGCCGGGCAAATGGCTGCATCACAGTCACTTATCGCTGACGGGATTGACGGGATAGGGCATCTGGCCCTATCCTGCACCTGCCCGGCTGCGCTGGCCGGGCTTTTGATTGAGGAACAACGATGGAAAACATGACCGACATATTCCGCGAAGAAGAAGCCCGCCGTCTGGCTGAAGGCCGTGCGGCCATCGCTGCTGAAGATGCAGCTTGGAACGCGCTGTCGCAGGCTGAACGCGATGCCATCACTGCGGAACGTGAAGCCCGCTTCGCTGCGCTGGATGATGCAGATGAAGGCTACGACGATGGCGATGATGACGAAGACGAAGACGAAGACGAATATTGATCACCGGGCTGGCTTCGGCCAGCCCACCACCACCGGGCCAGCGGCCCACCATCAAGGGGAATGACAATGACGACCACGACCACGATCAAGCTGTCCAGCCGCGTCAGGCTTGAAGCTGGTGCCTTCGAATTGCTGAAGGCAGCCGAACGCGCCGAATATTTCATGGCTGCCATGGCGGCACGCCTGAAGCTGTCAGAGCATGAACAGGCGGCGCTGGAAGGCTTGCGCACGGCTGTCAGCAAGTCACGGGGCTGGTGACATGACCAGCAAAACAACTGAAGGGATGAAGACCATGAACCCGACCAAGTGCTTCGAACTGAAGCTGAACAATCTGCACTACACGGCCAGCCTGTCGGACAAGTGCCGCGATGGCCATCGCTATGTCACGATCAGCGTGGCGAACCATGCCGACGCATCGGTCACGATGGCACTGGATGTGTTCCGGCTTATGCTGGATGCCATCAACCGCGAAGGGCTGAAGCACTATGAGCAGCCGCGCCTGTCGCTGGCGATCAATGGCGATGGCACGGTGGCATCATGAGCATCGAAGGAAAGCACACACCGGGGCCATGGGGCATCATGGCGGTCGCAGTGAACGCGGAAATGATGCCTGTCGCGATCATCGGCCAGTTGGATCGTCCAGAAGGTCTTGCGGGCATCACAGACGCATTCGCTGTCTGCATGGTGCCGCTGCATGGCGATGAAGGCAGGCCAAACGTGTCGATGATCTGCGCTGCGCCTGTCATGTTTGGATCGCTGAAGATGTTGCGCCGGTCTGGTGGTTTATCTGATGCCATGAACGATCACATCGACGCAGTGCTGGCGCTGGCTGTCGCTGGGGTCAATGAAGGGGAGCATATTTGACATGATCCGAACACCTGAAGACCTACGGGCAGCCCGAAGCAGGCTTGGCTTGTCTGCCGCAAGGCTGGCCGCTGCGCTTCGCCTTGGTGCCAATGGTGGCCGAACTGTCAGGCGATGGGAAAGCGGAGAGATCGCCTTCAGCGGGCCGGTGGCGCTGGCCATTGAAGCCATGTTGCGTGATGCCAATGTGTGAAGATGTGGCCGGGCTTGATGCCCGGCTGCATTCGTTCCAAGAATGTGCTATTGTGACCAGTGAATAACAAGATCGGGGTGCTGCGCTTGTCAGGATTGACGCCAAAACAGGAAAAGTTCGCACAGGAAGTGGCCAGCGGGCAATCGCTGGCTGACGCCTATCGTGCGGCCTTCAGTGTGCGGCCATCGACCAAGCCTGAAAGCATTTGGCAGGCCGCATCGAAGCTGATGGCAAACCCCAAGGTTTCACCAAGGGTCGATGAACTGCGGCAAGTGGCTGCGCAGAACGCTGTCCTGACACTAGAGGGCCATCTGGACGACCTGAAGGCACTGCGTGACGCTGCGGTGTCGTCTGGGCAGCTATCGGCTGCCATCAGTGCAGAGATCGCACGCGGGAAGGCTGCTGGCGTTCATGTCGAGCGGTCGGCGGTGACGGTGACAACCAAGGAACTGCCCGCATCGGTGGATGACTTCTGCTGATGGCCCTGACGCTGACGCAACGCGCATTCGCGACCAGTCGGGAACCGTTCCCTGCCTTCATTGGCGGCTTCGGATCGGGCAAGACTGCTGCGGCCATCGCAAGGGCCATGGCGCTGAAGACGCAGTTCAAGGGCTGCGACATCGCCTATTATCTGCCGTCGTTCCCGCTGGTCGAAGACATCGCGATGCGCCGGTTCCCTGAATTGTGCGAACGCAAGGGCTGGGCCTTCAAGATGCGTGGCGGCACATCACCGCACATCGAATTCCCCGGTGCCGGGCGCATCCTGTTCAGGTCGCTGTCGCATCCCGAAAGCATCGTCGGCTATGAAGTCGCGCATTCGATCTGCGACGAACTGGACACGCTGCCGAAGAAGAAGGCGCGGGACGCATGGAACAAGGTCATCGCACGCAACCGGCAGAAGTGTGCCATGGCGAACACGGTGGCCGTGGCGACCACGCCTGAAGGCTTCCAGTTCGTTTATGAACGGTGGCAGAAGCAGCCAGCGCCGGGCTATGTGATGTTCAAGGCGCGAACCATCGAAAACGCTGCCAATCTGCCGCCTGACTATATCCAGAACCTGCAAAACAGCTATCCGTCGAACCTGCTGGCTGCCTATCTGGACGGTGAATTCGTCAACTTGGCCGCAGGATCGGTCTATCATGAGTTCGACCGGCACCTGAACGGCACCGACGCCACGATCAGGCCGGGCGAACCGCTTCACATCGGGATGGACTTCAACGTCAACAACATGAGCGCGGTCGTCTTCGTGATCCGCGACGGCAACCCGCTGGCGCTAGAAGAAGTCACGCAGGTGCGGGACACGCCGACAATGTGCGGTGTGTTGGTGAACCGATATAAGGCAGCCGGGCATTCGATCACGGTCTATCCAGATGCCAGCGGTCAGGCCACTAAGTCGGTCAACGCCAGCCTGTCAGACCTGACGCTGCTGCGGTCGGCTGGCTTCACGGTGTTGGCAAACAACCGCAACCCGGCAGTGAAGGATCGCGTGCTGGCGGTGAACCAGTTGATCAACAATCAAGGCACGCGCCGACTGCGGGTGAACTTCGATAAATGCCCGACGCTGGTCGAAGGGCTTGAGCAACAAGCCTACAACAAGCACGGCGAACCAGACAAAACAGGAAACCAAGATCACCTGAACGATGCACTGGGCTACTTTCTATGCTACAAGTTCGGCATAGCACGCGGCCCTGTCGCTTTCGCGCAGATCGCAGGAGTGTGACCAATGGCAGTAAATACGACCCACCAAGACTATGACAAGAACCGCCTGAAGTGGAAGCGGTGCCGCGATGTGATCGACGGTCGCGATGCAGTGCTGTCAAACGGCAGGGCCACGCAACGCTTCACTGGCACGCTGTTCGACCCGACTGGCGCAGGTGATGTCTATCTGCCGCGCCTATCTGCGCAGACGCCTGCTGAATATGCCGCCTATGCCGAACGCGCTGGCTTCTTCAACGCGACTGGCCGCACGCTGGATGCCCTGACCGGCATGATCTTCGCGAAAGACCCGCAGTGGAAGCTGCCAGCGGCCATCGAACCGTTCACGACCGACATCAGCCTGTCGGCCACGAACCTGCGCGAATTTAGCGAACAGATGGTCGAACAGCAGATCGCGGTCGGTCGGGTCGGCATCATGGCCGACTATCCTGCTGATGTGCCTGCGGGCGTGACGGTGGCTATCGCAGAACAAATGAACATTCGACCGTTCCTTCGGCTTTATAAGGCCGAAACGATCCTGAACTGGCGCACTAGCATAGTGAACAGCGCAAGGGTGCTGACCATGGTCGTGCTTCAGGAAACGCTGGACGAAGCAGAGAACAACGAATTCGTGATCGAAAAAGAACTTCAGTATCGGGTGCTTGATCTGACGCCTGAAGGCTATCGGGTGCGCATCTTCGATGATGAACTGGACTTGCGCAGTGAAGTCTATCCGCTGATGCGTGGCCAGCCCATGAACTTCATCCCGTTTGAAATTCTGGGCGCGAATTCGTGCGATGATGCCGTGCAGAAGCCACCGCTGATCGACTTGGTGGACACCAATCTGGCCCACTATCGCAACAGTGCCGACTATGAACACGGTCTGCACTTCACCGGGCTGCCGACGCCTTATGTCGCTGGCGTGCAGCTTGCCGAAGGTCAGACGCTATCGCTTGGGTCGATGACGGCTTGGGTGTTCCCTGATCCGCAGGCAAACGTCGGCTTCATGGAATTCACCGGGGCTGGTCTTGGCGCACTGGAAACGGCCCTGAAGGCAAAAGAACAGCGCATGGCCGTTCTGGGCGCACGAATGCTGGCCGACGACAAGCGCACGGCTGAAGCCTTTGGCACGACCGAACTGAAGACTGCCGGTGAACGGTCGGTCTTGGCTTCGATCAGCCGGTCGGCATCTGACGCCATGACGCGGGCGTTGAACTGGATGGCACGCTGGGTCGGTGCGCCAGAAGAAGCAGAATTCAGCCTGAACACCGACTTCGGTGCCAGCAGGATGCAGCCGCAGATGTTGACGGCGCTGATGGGTGCCTATCAGGGCGATGCGATCCCGCTGTCTGTCCTGTTCGACAATCTTCAGCGCGGCGAGATTGTCAGCCCTGACATGGAATTCGAGGAATATCAGCAGCAGCTTGAAGATCAAGGGCCAAGCATCGCTGAACCTATGCAGCAACAAGGCCAGCAGGATCAGATCGACCCGGCAGTCGCGGCGGGCGAAAACAATCTTCTAGCAACGCTGCGCAATCGTCTGGGGCTTTAATGGCAATCAGGGATGATCTTATCGCTTCGATGGTGGAAGCCATCGCGCTGCTTTCGAAGAAGGTCGGCGACCTGACCGCTATGCGGCCAGAACGCGGGCCGCAGGGTGAACGGGGGCCAGAAGGGCCAGCCGGTCAAGACGCGCCACCTGCGCCTGAAGAAGCGATCAAGGCAGCAGCGGCTGCTTGGCTTGAAGCCAACATCGCGCAACCCGCTGATGGTGCTGATGGTCAGGATGGAGAACAGGGAAGGCCGCCGACCGCTGACGAAATTTCGCTGGCTGTCGATATATGGTTTGAACAGAACAGTGCCGACCTGACCGGCAAGGATGGCAAGGATGGCAAGAACGGCAGCGATGGTGCTGATGGCCGTGATGGCGTGGACGGTCGCGATGGCATTCGCGGCCCTGCTGGTGCTGATGGCGTCGGTGTGGCTGGCGTGGAACAGCGCAAGGCCGGTGAATTCACAGTCACATTGACCGATGGGCGGGAATTCACGCTAAAACTGCCAATCAGCAGCAGTGTTGGATCAGCAAGGTGGCAAAGTGGCGGAGGTGGCCTGACCGTCTTTTATGGTGCATTTCAAGACAGCACATCGCAAACGCCTATTGCGGCGCAAACGATCACACCAATGTCATTCAATCAGACTGACTTTAGCAATGGCGTGTCTATGCAGCCGAATGACGCCACAAAAGTGGTGATCAGTAATGCTGGCGTTTATAATATTCAATGGTCTGGGCAGTTTCAAAATAGCGAAGTCGCAGATGCCGATGTGGATGTTTGGCTGCGCATCAATGAAGCAGATGTTTCCGGTTCATCAGGCCGCATCAGTGTGCCGGGCAGGCATGGTTTAACCAGCGGGCATTCTATTATCGGATGGAACTATTTCCTTCGCTTCGACGCTGGCGACGTATTGCAGATTGTATGGGTGACAGAAATGGCTGGCGTTATCCTTGAAGCATATCCAGCGCGAACCGATCCCGTCGCGCTTCCTTCCACAGCCAGCGTGGTGCTGACCGTCAATCGGGTGGGCATCTGATGAATGCTTCTGATCAACTGAACGACCTGATGACAATCCGCCAGCTTCTTCTTGGCCGGGTGATCGCAGGCGAGAACATCAAGCTGAACAATCACCTGAACGATGTGGCCGCAAGGCTTGAAGCGCAGCTTCGGTCGGGCAAGGAATTCACCAGCTATCAGGGGCGCAGGCTTCAGCAGGCCATCGGCGATCTGGCTGGGCTGGTGCAACTTCAGCGGCCTGACCTGACCGATCTGGCCAGCATGGAAGCCAAGTTCGCGCAGGGTGCGGTCGGCAAGGTCGGCATCGACATCGCGCTGCCGCCGAAGAAGGTGCTGCAATCGGTCGCCGACACGGCACTGGTGCAGGGCGCGACATTCGGCGACTGGTTCAGCAAGCTGGAAGGATCAATGCGCTTCGACATCGACCGGGCCGTCAAGGTGGGCGTGTCACTGGGCGAAACGAACGCGCAGATCGCCAAGCGCATTCTGGGTGCCGGTGGCGACAAGGGCGGCGAAGTCATGCCACGCGGTCGCCGGGATGCCATGTCGATC
>RFTO01000063.1 GCA_009923375.1 Actinomycetota bacterium
TCGGTGACTGTGAGAGCGCGGACAGTCTGTGCTGATGTGAGGCCGCCGGCGACGCACTCGCTTAACTGCTGCGCGTAGTCGACCGCTGTGCTGGTGATCGCCTTGTGAAAAATTGATGGGTTCGTGGTGACACCCACAACGCTCATGTCTTGAATCAGTTGTGCCAGCGATCCGTCATTGAGCCGTTGACGACTTAAATCGTCGAGCCACACAGAGACACCGGCGGCGCTGAGAGTTGCCAACGCTGTGTTCATCAGATTCTCCTTGCTTTGGCAATGCTTTTCGCTGCCTGTTCGGCAACATTGTCAGCTGTGAATCCACGCTGCCCAAACAAAGTGTTTGCATCGGTTGATGCCCCGAAGTCGTCAACCGCAACAACCGCCCCGCAGTCTCCGACATAACGCCACCAACCGAGGCTTCCACCAGCCTCAACTGCGACACGCGCTCGAACCGTCGGGGGGAGCACCGAATCACGATAAGTCACGGGCTGCTCGTGAAACCATTCCACACAAGGCATTGAGACAACCTGGACGCCTTCACCTTGGGCTTCCAGGAGTTCTGCGGCATCCAGGCTCAAGGTCACCTCTGATCCTGTGGCGATGATGACGACAGTTACGGGGTTCGTAGCTGCGCGGATGACATAACCACCTCTGGCGACACCCTCGGCCTGAGCCTGTGCCAACACCGGAAGCGCTTGCCTACTCAAGATAAGGCCCGCTGGCAGATTACGCCGCAAAATCTCGGCGAAGGCCGCAGCAGTCTCATTCGCATCGGCTGGTCGGACAACCGAAAAACGTGGAATACCTCGTAGCGCCCACAGGTGTTCCACCGGCTGGTGTGTCGGTCCATCTTCGCCAAGACCGATGGAATCGTGCGTCCAGATGAACGAGCTGCGGGTTCCCATGAGCGCCGCCAAGCGGACCGCTCCGCGCATGTAGTCACTGAAAACTAAGAACGTTCCGCCGAAGGGGCGCGACAGACCGTCCAGTGCGATTCCATTGATAATCCCGCCCATGGCGTGTTCACGGATACCAAAGTGGACCACTCGGCCCGCGGGATCTGCTCCGGGCATATCGCTGCTAGCCGGCAGAAACGAGTTGGCGGAATGAATCGATGTGTTATTGCTTTCGGCTAAATCGGAGCTGCCGCCCCAAAGCTCAGGTAGATGCGGCGCTAGCGCATTGACCACAACACCGAAGGCGGCGCGGGTGGCGATGGCTGTACCAGCGTCAAAGGTGGGTAACAGATCCTGAAGATTGGGTAGGTCATCGGCGCTCAGGCGATCAAGTAACGCTGCTGCGTCTGGGCAGGCTTCGCGCCAGCGTGTGTAGGAATCAAGCCATTGTTGATGTGCAGCCGCGCCCCTGTTCCGCACAGCACGAACGTGGTCCAGCACTTGCGTGGACACATGGAAGGTTACGTCCGGATCCATTCCCAGGAGCACCTTCGTGGCGGCCACCTCGTCGGCCCCCAGTGCTGAACCGTGTGACTTGGATGTTCCGCGAGCATGTGGGGCGGGCCAGGCGATGACAGAATGCATCACGATCAGCGTCGGGGCGGTCGTATGGGCGCGCGCTTGAGTCATTGCTGCATCGAGGTTTGTGATATCCACGTTTCCATCGGGTAAGTGAGGCACATCTATCGTGTGCCATCCGTATGCCCGGTAACGAAGCGCGACGTCCTCGGTGAACGCTAAGTGGGTGTCACCTTCAATGGAGATTCGGTTCGCGTCATAGATAACGGTGAGGTTGCCGAGAGCTTGTGTGCCTGCCAGCGATGACGCTTCAGCGCTGACACCCTCCTCTAGGTCGCCATCGGAGGCAATCACCCACACATGGTGATCAAATGGACTCGTGTCCGGCGCAGCACTCGAATCAAGAGTCTGGCGCCAATACCGCTGCGACATCGCCATCCCCACGGCATTGGCGACACCTGCCCCCAACGGCCCTGTTGTGGTCTCCACGCCTGTGGTGTGGCCGTATTCCGGATGGCCCGGCGTCAAGCTTCCTTGTGTTCTGAACGCCTTGAGGTCATCGAGGGACAAGCCGTAGCCCGAGAAGTACAACTGTGTGTAAAGCGTGAGGCTTGAGTGTCCGCAAGACAGGACGAAACGGTCGCGACCCATCCACTTGGGATCGTTCGGATCGTGGCGCATGTGGCGCTGAAACAGCAAATACGCAGCCGGGGCAAGAGCCATGGCCGTGCCTGGATGTCCGTTGCCGACCTTCTGCACCGCGTCCATTGCCAAGGCGCGCGCCGTAGCTACTGCTTGTTCATCAAGTTGGGTCCAGGTGAATTCAGGCACGTGAACAAGCCTAGTAGCGGAGACACTCGTAGACTTCCTATCGTGTCCGCGAGTCCGAAGATCGATGTCGAGTCTGCGGCGTCGCATTCCACTTTGGATGCCAGCGTTGTTCCGGCTGCTCGCTCACGAATCGCGGCGTATGTCGCATTAACGAAACCCAGGATCATCGAACTGCTTCTGGTCACAACCGTGCCGGTGATGTTCGCCGCGGCTCACGGTTTCCCGCGTCTGTGGGTCGTCCTCATCACGGTTCTTGGTGGCACGTTAGCCGCCGCCGGCGCAAATGCCTTCAATTGTGTGCTCGATTCAGATATCGACGCTCACATGAAACGCACTGCGACGCGACCAACAGTGACCGGTGAAATCACGCGTCGCGCTGGATTTGCTTTCGCGACGATTTTGAGTGCGAGCAGTGTCGTGCTCTTAGCGTTCGGTGCAAACTTGTTAAGCGCCTCTTTGGCTGGAAGTGCAATCGTCACCTATGTCGTCGGCTACACCATGGTTCTCAAGAGGCGGACATCCCAAAACATCGTGTGGGGCGGCCTTGCAGGATGCTTTCCGGTTCTCATCGGATGGGCTGCAGTGGCAGGGCAGCTAACAATCGCGGCGTGGGTTCTTTTCGCATTGGTCTTCCTCTGGACGCCAGCGCACTATTGGCCGTTATCAATGAAGTACCGCGAGGATTACGCAAATGCTGGGGTGCTTGCCGCCACTTCGGTGGTGACCCGCGCTGTGTTGGGCTACACCATCGCCGCTGTTGTGGTGGCTGCTGTCTATGGCTTTATTGTCCAAGCAGGGTGGGCGTATTGGGCGTTAAGTGCCTTGGCCGGTCTGTGGTTCGTAACTGAGTCATGGGCTCTTGCACAATCCGCTAAGACGGTGACTCCTGGGGCTGAGGTTTCAGCGGCTGCGGTGTCACATGGGCAGGACTTACCTTTGGTGCCGGCGAGGGCAATGCGCGTTTTCCACGTGTCAATTTCTTATCTCGCGCTGGTGTTTCTCGCGGTCGGCCTCGACCCTTTTATTCACTGAAGGCTTGTTCCCTTGGCGGACAAAAACCACCGAATTCGAAGTGCGCCCACCCAGATGGCGACTGCAATCGCCACATGGGCGACCACCATCAACGGTGGCAAAGCCAGCCGGAATTGAACATATCCGACGACGCCTTGAGCCAAAATCAGAGCCAACAGCGTTGCAGCATTTGTTCGCAGTCGACTTGCATGAGTTCTGCTCTTACGCAGGAGCGCCAAGGTGCACACAAGGATCGCACCCGCTGCAACCGCATGGATGCTTGTGACCATCACGGGGGCGAAGGGATAGCGTCCAGTGACATTGATGTCACCGGCATGCGGTCCGCTGCCAGTGACGAGAGTGCCGACCACGACGGTAGCCCCAGCGCACCACACCAACACGGTGCCCAAGCGGGTGCCCACTCGGGTACCCATCTCTGACAACGATCCCACGGGTTTGAGCATGTGGACATAACGAGTCTGTGCCACCAAGAGTGCACAACTCACAAGGAAGTGCGCGGTTACCCACGCGGGGGAGAGGTGGGTTCGGACCGATATGCCACCGATAAGTGCCTGAATCATGGTGCCGGTAAGTCCCGATGAGGCTAACCACACGAGCGACCGAGATGTGTCGGCGGTATCGCGGCCACGACGCAGTTTGAGATAGGAAGCGAGGCTTGCGAGAGCTGTGAAAGCCACTGCGAACGTGAGCAACCGGTTACCAAACTCAACCCATGCGTGGTAAGCCGTCGCAGGCACAGTCACAGGTGCATACGAGCCGGGCATACATTCGGGCCAGGTTGGGCAACCAAGACCCGATGCGGTGACTCGCACGAAAACACCTGTCACGATGATGACCATCTGCGAGACCAAGCTCGCCCAAGCACACCCGATGGTGACCTTCAGCCATAGTGCTTGTCGAGATTTGCCAACGCCCCACAGACCAAGAGATGTTTTGCTCACAGCGGACACACTAGGGCTCAGGAGCGGTCCAGGAGCAGGTGAAGCGTGTGGAGCAGGTGAAGCGTGTGCTGACGCTCACGTCCGTGCTGGCTCACCATCGGCCGATCGAGGGCGCGACTCGCCGCCGAGGACCCCTCACACAGCGAGAGATGCGTATTTATGCAACACTTCAGTTGTGAAAATCGCAGGTGCCGGCGCGTTACGTGCCGCAGGTCGCCCTGACGAGCTCCTGTCTGCCCCTAGCTCAGCCGTTCCACAGCCGGTGACGGCGGCCAGCCGCCGCGTGGCCGATGCATTGATGACTCTTGGGCCCAGTCGTGTGAGCGCCATTGCAATGTTCCTTGGTTTTTCCTCGGCTGCTGTCAATAAGCACCTGGATCAGTTGGAAGATGCCGGCTGGGTGATTCCGACATTTCGCGCACCCTACGGTCCAGGTGCGGTCGCCCCTACGAGTCGAGGGCGTGGACGTCCTGCTCGGTTGTGGACTCTCACAACCGTCGGCACTGAGAGTCTTGCTGCGCGCGCCATGCCCACAGACGATTGCGCTGCTTTGGCAACAGCAGCAATGAGATACGTCAAGGACACAGTTGGGTTGGATGGAGTAGCAGCCCTGGCAAGAAATCACGCGGATTCCATGAAGCAGGCGTGGATTGCACGGAATGTGACATCAGCATCCAACCTCGCTCAAGCGTTGGCAGCCCAAGGCTTTGCGGCCGTTGCCGTAGAGGGACTCGATGGCAGCGCTCAAGTTTGCCAACATCACTGCCCAATCCACGACGTAGCCGCCGAGTTCCCGGTGTTTTGCGAGATGGAGACATCGGCCATGTCCGAGGTCCTCGGCGTGAATGTGGTGCGACTCGCCACCATCGCAGGTGGCAGCCCCATTTGTACAACCATGGTCCCGGCCCGCGTACCTGATGAGAAGTCACCAGCACGTCCCGCACAACTCAGCACCCCAGCAGCCACAAGCACAACACCGACGAATGGAGCCACCCGATGAGCACCACAGAAGAGCTCGCAGTAGCCGATCGATACGAATACGGCTGGGCAGATGCCGACACCGCGGGTGCTCTGGCTCGTCGGGGACTAAGTGAGGATGTCGTCCGTCAGATCTCCGCACTTAAGAACGAGCCTGAGTGGATGCTCGCTCAACGACTCAAGGGTTTATCACTCTTCGAGCGTAAGCCGATGCCGACCTTCGGCTCAGACTTGAGCGGAATCGACTTCGACAACATCAAATACTTCGTACGGTCCACTGAGAAGCAGGCAAATTCATGGGAAGACCTACCCGAGGACATTAAGAACACCTACGACCGTTTAGGTATCCCCGATGCTGAGAAGAATCGCCTTGTCGCCGGCGTCGCGGCTCAGTATGAGAGTGAAGTGGTCTACCACAAGATCCGAGAGGATCTAGAGGAGAAGGGTGTTATCTTCGTCGACACCGACACTGGTCTGCGCGAATACCCAGAGTTGTTCCGCGAGTATTTCGGCACAATCATCCCAATCGGCGATAACAAGTTCTCCGCTCTCAACACGGCCGTGTGGTCGGGTGGGTCGTTCATCTACGTGCCGAAGGGTGTCCACGTCGACATTCCGCTGCAGGCGTATTTCCGCATCAACACCGAGAACATGGGGCAGTTCGAGCGCACCTTGATCATCGTCGATGAGGACGCCTACGTGCATTACGTTGAAGGCTGCACCGCCCCGATTTACTCATCTGACTCACTGCACTCTGCAGTGGTGGAGATCATTGTGAAGAAGGGCGCCCGCTGCCGTTACACCACAATTCAGAACTGGTCGAACAACGTGTACAACCTCGTCACCAAGCGCGCAGTGGCTCACGAAGGTGCGACGATGGAATGGATCGATGGCAACATCGGCTCGAAGGTCACCATGAAGTACCCGGCCGTCTGGCTCCTCGGCGAGCACGCTCGCGGAGAAACTTTGTCGATCGCCTTCGCAGGTGAATCGCAGCACCAAGACGCTGGCGCGAAGATGGTGCACGCTGCACCAAACACGAGCAGCAGCATCATTTCCAAGTCCGTTGCACGCAACGGAGGACGCACGTCCTACCGCGGCCTTGTCCAGGTGTTGGAAGGCTGCCACGGAAGTAAGTCGACTGTGAAATGCGATGCACTCCTGGTGGACAACGACTCTCGCTCCGACACATATCCATATGTCGACGTCCGAGACGACGATGTCTCTCTCGGGCACGAGGCCTCGGTGTCGAAGGTGTCCGATGACCAGTTGTTTTACCTGATGTCTCGAGGCATGGAAGAAGACGAGGCCAT
>RFTO01000064.1 GCA_009923375.1 Actinomycetota bacterium
GGTGTGGCTGACGAGCGCCCCCACCGACGGGTTACGCGTCATCGTTGCGGTGGCCTTCACCTTGTTGGCATCGAAGGTGGCCGATCCGGCAATCGTCGTCGGCTTCACCGTGGAGGTGATGACCGCGCTGGCAGTCGCCGATGCTGTGGCGGTGTCGGTAGTGTCCGAGGGTGAGGCTGAATTACCGCCGCCACCACAGGCACTCAACGCGAGTGCGGCCAGCGCTGTCGCGGCCACGAGAGATTTGCGCACGGGTTACTCCTTAAGTGGTCCCAGCCCAATGGGCTGTCAGGTGCGCTAACGATACCCCGATGACGGCAATGGTGCGTGACGCGGCATTCACTTGGGTGAGGTCAGCACCTTTATGACGCGGGGTAATGCCCTGAGGTTCCCAAAAGCCGACCATTCCCGGGGTAATGAGCCAGGCGTGAGAGGGAATCTGGCTTTCCTTGTCATATTGCTGTCAGCCGTACACGTGGGTCGACGGCTGCATAGAGGACATCCACAATCATGTTGGCGATGATGATGAATGCGGCAGCAATCAGGGTCACCCCCGTAATCACTGGCAAGTCGTATTCCACCACCGATGAGACGGCGAGTTTGCCAAGGCCAGGAAGGTTGAAGACCGCCTCGGTGATCACCGCCCCGCCGAGCACCCCGGCTAGGTCCAAGCCAGCCGCGCGCATATCCGGAGACGATGCCGATGATTGTGCCGAAGCTGACAGTCAACACGGTTGCTGTCACAGCGATGAGCAGCGAGACACTGCTGCCAAAAAGTAGACGAGCGAGGATGTCCCGGCCAGTCAACGGCTCCACTCCGAGCGGATGCGCCCAACTCACGCCGCCGGCAATGCCATTGGGCAAGCCGCCGTTGTCACTGATCAACTCAGGATGAAAGTCATACGGATTCACACCGATAGCACTCGTGATCCAGGGTGCGGCAATCGCAAAGAATGAGACAACCAGGATGACGGCAAGTGAGATCATCGCGACGACGTCATGCCGCAGACGACGCCATGCCAGCGCTGCGGGACTGCGGCCCACGATTTCAGTTTGCTCAGCCATAACGGCATGACTCAACCGTGATATCGCATCAACTGCGTTGCGTTTACCTGCAGTTAGCCTGATGTGACTAGCGAAGAGAAATTACTGAGAAGCCGTCTTCGCACGGGCGCGCGAGCGATCACGGGTCGTCTTATCCAAGATGACCTTTCGGATGCGCACATTCCCTGGCGTGACCTCGATGCACTCATCCTCGCGACAGAACTCGAGAGCCTGCTCCAGTGACATATTCTTCGGCGGCACGATGCGCACGAAATCATCAGATGACGATGCACGCATGTTCGTGAGCTTCTTCTCCTTGCAGATGTTCACATCCATGTCATCTGAGCGACTGTTCTCGCCGACGATCATGCCTTCATAAACCTCGATACCTGGGCCGGCGAACAATTGTCCGCGCTCCTGGAGACCCGAGATGGCAAAACCTGTGGTCATGCCGCTGCGGTCCGCAACAAGTGATCCCGACGGCCTCGTGCGCAACTCACCAAACCACGGTTCGTAGGACTCGAAGACGTGGTGCAGAAGTCCGGTGCCGCGGGTTTCAGTGAGGAACTCCGTGCGAAAGCCGATCAGTCCACGCGCGGGCACGATGTACTCAAGGCGAATCCAGCCAGTGCCGTGGTTGACCATCTGTTCCATGCGCGCCTTACGCAGTGCAAGCAGCTGGGTGACGACGCCAAGGTAGTCCTCGGGGATGTCGATAGTGAGGCGTTCCACTGGCTCGTGCAGGGATCCGTTGATGGTGCGCGTGACGACCTGCGGCTTGCCAACGGTCAACTCGTAACTCTCGCGGCGCATCATCTCGACCAAGATGGCGAGCTGCAACTCACCACGGCCCTGCACCTCCCAGGTGTCGGGGCGGTCGGTGTCGAGCAGGCGAATGGAAACGTTTCCGACTAGCTCGGCATCCAAACGTGTCTTGACCTGACGGGCAGTGAGATTCTTACCGGCGCCCTTGTCCTTGCCAGCCAGCGGTGAGGTGTTGATGCCGATGGTCATGGAAATGCTGGGCTCGTCAATGGTGAACAACGGCAGCGCAACCGGGTTGTCGATATCAGCGAGGGTCTCACCAAGGGTGATGTCCTCGAAGCCGGCGACGGCGATGATGTCACCGGGACCAGCCGATTCAGCCGAGACTCGAGTGAGAGCCTGGGTGATCAGCAACTCAACGACCTTGGCACGCTGCACTGAGCCATCCACCCGACACCAAGCAACTTGCTGGCCCTTGCGGATCGTGCCGGCGTGGACGCGACATAAGGCAAGGCGTCCGAGATACGGCGATGCATCGATGTTCGTCACGTGCGCCTGCAACGGCGCCTCCGGGTCGTACACCGGCGCCGGAATGGCGGTGAGGATCGTCTCGAACAGCGCGTTGAGGTTGTCGGCATCCGGTACGCCACCGTCTTCAGGCTTGTTAATGCTGGCGCGACCGAATTTGGCTGCTGCATAAATAATCGGGAAGTCGATCTGGCCCTCATTGGCATCCAGGTCCAGGAACAACTCGTAGACCTCGTTGATCACTTCATCGATGCGAGCGTCCGAGCGGTCGACCTTGTTGACAACCAAAATGATTGGCAGTCGCTTGGACAGTGCCTTTCGCAGGACGAAACGAGTCTGCGGCAACGGGCCTTCGCTGGCATCCACCAGCAACACAACGCCGTCCACCATTTCCAAACCGCGCTCAACCTCGCCACCGAAGTCGGCGTGGCCGGGGGTGTCGATGACGTTGATAATCACCGGAGTTGCATCATCGGCCGGGAGGTAGCGCACGGCCGTGTTTTTGGCCAGGATCGTGATGCCCTTCTCGCGCTCGAGGTCGAGGGAGTCCATCACGCGGTCCGTTAACTCCTCATGTGCGCTGAAAGCACCCGTCTGGCGAAGCATGGCGTCCACGAGAGTGGTCTTGCCATGGTCGACGTGGGCCACGATTGCGACATTGCGCAAATCTGAACGAACGGCCATACCGGCAGCAGGAACTGAGGAATTTGTAGGATACACGGGATGACAGCCTACGCTGCCACGACTTCACTAATGCTGTTGCAGTGCCGCGAATAGCGTCAATGCTGCTATTGCAGGTGCACGATCAGCTGCTAGCCAGGGAACATCGTCGAAGGTGTCTTGGCATACCCATGTGATCGCATCATGCTGCTCGATCGGAGCCGGCTGCGCAGAATCTGGATGAAGTGCAGCTAGGTGCACCATCATCACCCCGTAATCACCAAGGGGCCACCCACCCAAGAGGTCTGGTCCAGGCACAACATCACCGATGACCAATGTGACTCCCAATTCCTCCAGGATCTCTCGATGCAGGGCACCACCGATGGACTCCCCAGGGTCAACCTTCCCACCTGGTAATTCCCAGCCCCCTGCAAACTCAGGCGGTTCCGTGCGACGGGCGGTGAGGATTTGGCATAGGCCGAAGTGATTGCGCGTGATTGCCGTTGCCGTAATCAAACGGCGCCCATCTGGGGCAAATTCGGCAACGTGATGCAGCATGGCTGGGAAGTCTTACACATGATTGCGCCGGCGGTGGGACATGCAGTCTAGATCGCTGACATGTCACACTTCATGGAAAAGCAGACGACCCGCCACCCTTGTTGGAATGGCGGGTCGTCTGCTGTCAGTCACGAACTAGACCAACGTGATTACTTTGCAAGCGTGGTCTTGCAGTAGGTCGATGCCACGTTGCCGTCAAGGTCCTTGTCAGCAGGGTTCAGGTCAAGCTTGATGAATCCCTCGCTCTGGATGGCCTTGTCAATCTGCGGGCGAATCGTGGCGCCATAGGCGTCAGTTGCGGTGTCCATGTCTGCAGAGCAGAGGAAGCGGACGTAGTTCTTCACCGATGCCGAAGCAACCTTGCGGGTAGAGAAGAACAGGAACCGGCCGAAGGAGAACGTGCCAGCCTTGATGTTGGCCGTCGTCGGTGCAACATCGTTGACGTTGCCGAGCGTATCCGTGTAGGCCGCGCGGTTCGTCGAGTTACCGCTCACGTTGCCGAAGGCGTAGCCCTTGTTATTGCCTGAGTTCAAGGCGATACCGTTGCGGTAGGCGTAGCGAGCGGTTGAGAAGTAGAAGATCGCATTGGCAGCGTCACCGTTGGTGACAATCGGGTCAGCGTTGTTCTCGAAGATCTTCTTGGCGTTGGCGGTCAGGGTGAAACCAGTCTTCGCCGTGGTCATGAAGCCATCCCACATCTTGCGAGTACCCGAACCATCCTGTGCTGAGTAGACAACCAGCGGCAAGTAGTTCACGTAGAGCTTGCTCTTGTCGGTCTCAGGGTTGCCATTGGTGACGCCAGCCTTGACCGCGACAACCTTGCCATCAACCGTCTTGGTGTAGGCCTTCATTGCGCCGAGCTTGGGGTCGGTCGGGGCGAGCTCGTTCCAGGTGGTGAAGGTGCCGCTGTAGACATCGGCTAGCTGAGCGGGCGTCAGGTTGGTGACGCTGGTGTGTGCGGTGGCCTTGCCGGCGACCTTGGTGAAGTGGAACCAGGACACGCCTTCCTTGGCGAATGCAATGGCGTTCAGCGTGGTGGCCGGAGTTGAAGACGAACGACCAAGGTCAACTGACAAACCGTGAGAGGTCACGATGTTGGCGTCGCCAACCAGCTTTGCACCTGAGCCGGAGCCGATGGGGAACTCATCAACAACGGAGTCGTGCTGGGGGTTCGCGCCAGTGGCAGGGGTGGTGTTGAAGGTGTTGGAACCAGCGGCGGTGTTGGTGCAGGAGCCGTAGGTGGCAGTCGCTTGGCCCGAGAACACTGTGACATCGCAACCAGGCAGCTCGTTATAGATACGGGAGAAGTTCAGGGCTGCACCGAACGTGGTGTCAGAACCAGCAGTGGTGAGGATGACTGACTTGCCATCCAAAGTTGTGTTGTTGAGTGATGCCATGGCTGGTGCCACGGCAACCGCGGCGGCTGCAACTGCAACGCCAGCGATCTTCCATGCGCGGGAGATCTTCATGATTCTTTTCGTTCCCTTCATCACAGGACTGCGCGGGTTCGCGCATGAGGAACATTTACAGGTGTTGGTGATCGTCAGGTCTTCAGTGACTGACGTCGCCGTTAAGGCTAGGTGAACAATTGGAATCGGTAGCCGCAGGCAATGGTCGAATTTCTACCGAGCCGCCGCAGGTAGCACGGGAGGCCGAAGCAAGACCACAGCCAGAATTGACACTGGCCGGACCAAGAGCGCCGGACTCGGCACCAGATTTAAAGGGTTGGCGGCAGTGCTGAATCAAGGTAGCGCGCGAACATCACCGCGGCAACTGCGATTGCGGGTGCAGTCAAAGCCCACACCACTGCTGCTGGGAACATCTGGCGCCGTGTCCATGTGCGGGCAACTGCCAACGCAATCACGGCTGCGATCAGCCACATGGCAGCACCGGGAAGGCGGGTCATATCCCCTTCGCGAAGGCCCATGCCCGTGCTTCGGTTTTGCGGGGTGGACACGAATGGAGCCTTATCTGCCTTGGCGATGACGTAGAAGTCTCGTGCGGCAACACCTGCAGGTGCGCTGGTCGCTAACACCAGCGTGGCGACCTGCGACTCGGCGGAAGCCGCAGCGATGTCCTCAGCGGAGGCTGCGACCTTGGTGACGTGATAAGTCATCCGACCAGCCAATGTGGTCACGTTGATTGCAGTGCCGGTTTCATTGGCCGCAGATGCAATCACCGATGGCAACGATGCAAATGGTGCGCCCCATGTGGTGCGGCGGCCAGCGATCACCGACACACCAGACTCAGACACGCCTGCCGTACCAGCCACATGGCCGAGGGCACCTTGTAATTGCTGCCCGTTGACACCTTCCACCACAACCTGCTCAACACCGAGGGACGGAATCTGCACCAATGCGACAGGGGTACCCATGGCCAGCGGCTGATTGGGCAAAGGACTTAAATCAGGATGTCCGATCGCTCCGGCGGCAGTGGTCAAGCGTTGGCTGAACTCACGGGTGGCGAGCACCTGCGAGTGCATGTGCAGAATCGGACTGACAAGAAACTCCACGACAACGAAGACAACCACCAATGCGCCAGCGAAAGTCATCCACGAGCGCTTCAGCATCGCAATGACATCTTGTGTCACAGCCATTGGCCCGGCGAATGTTGTGTCTTCCGTTTGGGCACGCAGGTCGCGCTCAATCAGTTCTCGCACATCCGACGATGGCGGAACAAACACGGACTTGTCAGCGGAGATCTCGGTCATGAGTGTTCCTTCGTTCGTGTTCGCAGCGCTGTGATTGCACTCGTTAATGCGATTGCACCGATGACGAACCAGAGCCATTGTGTGCTGCCGCCTGCGGAAGGCTGATCGAAAACGGAGGCAAGGTTCGTCTGGATAACACCACTGTTGTTACTGCCTTGCGCCCCTGTCGTGGGAGTTGCAATCGGTGTAGCTGAAGGCACAGAAGTCGACGGAGCGTCGCTGGGCTTGTTCACCGGCGCCACAGGGGCTTTCGGAGTCAGCGCATCAGGGGTGAGGTCGGTGATCGCTTTGCGTCCTGC
>RFTO01000065.1 GCA_009923375.1 Actinomycetota bacterium
GCCTGATCGGCGACGGCGACCCGGCTACCTTGTTTCACATGCAAACCAATTTGCGTTTTGGTTGCGTCATCCTGCGCCACTATCTGGATATAGAAAACGGGGATTTGTTTTTGGCGCTGGGCCGCTACAACGGCTCACGCGGCCAACGGCCCTATCCGGATGCCGTTTTGGCAGCACGGCGCGGCTGGGAGTTGTAGGCTGCGGCGCCGGGCCCCCGAGCGGCTGCGATGTTGCAGGCTGGAGGGGCCAGTGAGGTGGGCACTTAAGCCGCTTTATTACCCAATGCTTGCAGCATTTCGCCGGATTCGTACATCTCCATCATGATGTCCGAGCCGCCGATGAATTCGCCCTTGATATAGAGCTGGGGGATGGTGGGCCAGTTGCTGTACTCCTTGATGCCCTGGCGGATTTCCTCGTCTTCCAGCACATTGACGGTGGTCAGCGCCTTGGTGTCCACGCCGCTGGCTTTGAGAATCTGGATGGCCTTGCCTGAAAAACCGCACTGCGGGAAATTGGCATTGCCCTTCATAAAAAGGACCACTTCGTTGCCTTTAACCAGGCTGTCAATGCGTTGCTGGGTGTCGCTCATGGGCGTGGTTCCTTCGTGTGAATCAGCGACTAGTGAATCGTCGCTGAAGAGATGACGATGGCCGGGTTAGGCGCTCCGTCTGTTGAACCATCGGCGGTGCCGCCGGCGGCGATGCGATCCAAGACATCAAGTCCTGATGTCATGCGTCCCCAAACCGTGTATTTCGGCGGTAAGGGGCTGTCCTTGTAAACAAGGAAGAACTGGCTTCCACCCGAATGGGGGGCGCCAGTATTCGCCATCGCGACGGTGCCTCGGGGGTACACATAAACCCCAGACGTATCGGCGGACGGCAAATTCTCATCGGGGATTGTGTAGCCCGGGCCCCCGCTGCCCGTGCCAGTTGGGTCGCCACATTGCAGAACGAAGATTCCAGAGGTGGTGAGGCGATGACATCTGGTGGCGTCGAAGTACTTGTGTCGCGCAAGGAACGCCATCGAAGCGACGGTCTCCTTCGCGCCCTTGTCTAGGGCTATGGAGATCACGCCAGCGTTGAGACCAAGCACCATGGTGTTCGCATTGGCGCCAGCTGATAGGGGAGGAGCAGCAGTCCACGATTGCACGGGGTGAGTCGCACTCGCTGATGGCGCAACTGTCGGAGAAGTGGACGTGGATGATTGAGACGTCGCCGCGCTGAGGACCGGCCCCTTGCTTCCAAAGAGCTTGGGAACGTCAACTGTCCAGAAGAACGCCCCCACGATTGCTGCTGCGATCACACCTCGTGTAATCCAGACAAGAGTCTGCTCCCGCTTCTGCTTTTGCTGCATTCGGGCGGCTCGTCGTTGGGCGCGCGCTGCTTGGAGTTTGCGCTGCCTGTTGTTCGATGACGGCACTGCCGATCCTGCCTTCCATGACTTACATGCGGATGGGGCGTGAACACCTCACCCGCGGAGCATCCTGTTGAGTGTTACTTCGAGTCTTGCGGTTTATCCCCTATGCGTCGAGAGCGACGTCGAAACCAACCCGTCGCTGCCCAGCACAGGCATCCGCATAGTGTAAACGCGCGGAAGGCTCGCGTACAGAGGCGAGTAGACCCACCCGATAGCCTGTGCTCGTGCTTATCGAAGGCTTTCCAGCGGGTCCATGGGGGACAAACTGCTGGGTAATCGCGCCCGGGCCAGGAAGCGACGCGATCGTCGTCGACCCTGGTTTCGAGGCGGCATCACCGCTGCGAGACCTCCTGGCCGACCAAAATCTGCGTGCGGTCGCGGTCGTTCTCACCCACGGGCACATGGATCACGTCTGGAGCGTGATCCCCGTATGCGAGGAATACGCCGTGCCGGCGTTCATCCACGGCGCTGACGTCGAGCGATTGGTTGATCCGCAGAAGTTCATGAGCGCCCAGCTGCGCGAGGCGATCTTGGCCTCAACCGGCGGCGAACTCACCTGCGCAGAGCCGCAGGATGTCCGCACTCTGGGAGATGGCGAGACATTCGAAATAGCCGGCATCGACCTCACCCCGATGCACACGCCGGGTCACACACCTGGTTCGGTCGTCTTTGAGGTGGCGGCCATCGGGCAGCGCGCCGAGCACCTCATCACCGGCGATGTCTTGTTCAACAACGGTATCGGTCGCACCGATCTTGTCGGTGGCGATTCGGTGGCGATGGCGCGATCACTGGCCAAGATGATGACCACTTACGACGATGGGCTGCTCGTTTTCCCTGGACACGGAGACGTGACCACCATCGGAGATGAGCGTCGCCGCAGCAAGTTCCTGCGAGCGGCGATGGCCGAGGGCTTGTCTGCCTCCGCGGTGGAAGCAGCACTGGCTGGAGCGGGCGCATGAACGCGCGCTATCACGCCCCAAAGGGAACCTACGATCTTCTCGCGCCGCGCTCAGAGTTATTCCTCGCTGTTGTTGACACATTAAGTCGGCAGTTGAGCCTCGCTGGTTATGGATTTATCCAGACCCCAATATTTGAGGAGACAGCGCTGTTCGTGCGCGGAGTCGGGGAGTCCACCGATGTCGTGCAAAAGGAGATGTACACCTTTGAGGATCGTGCTGGCCGATCGCTGACGCTGCGACCTGAGGGCACCGCTGGCGTTATGCGAGCTGTGATCGAGCACAACTTGCTCGGGGGTTCACTTCCCGTGAAGTTGTGGTACTGCGGCCCAAACTTTCGTTATGAGCAACCTCAGTCGGGTCGTTACCGCCAACACACACAAGTGGGCGCCGAGGCCGTTGGTGGAGATGACCCTCTACTCGATGCTGAGCTGATTGCCCTCGCTGATGCTGGTTTCCGGCAACTCGGGATGAAGGACTATCTGCTCAAAGTGACCACTCTCGGGTGCAGCGTGTGTCGTCCTGCCTATCGCGAGCGCCTCACGGCTTACCTCGCACAGTTGCCGCTCGATGAGGCAACGCGCACCCGCGCTGCCTTGAATCCGCTGCGAGTCCTTGATGACAAGCGGCCCGAGGTGCGTGCGCTGGTGGCCGATGCCCCCACAATGCGCGACCACGTGTGCGCGCAGTGTGCTGTGCACTTCGACACCGTCACATCTGCGCTGCTCGCGTGGGGAGTTGCCTTCACTATTGATCCGTTCCTCGTGCGGGGCCTTGATTACTACACCAAGACCACATTTGAATTTGTCCACAACAAACTGGGTGCTCAGTCGTCAATCGGTGGCGGTGGTAGATACGACGGTTTAATCGCGCAGCTCGGCGGACCGGAAACTTCTGGCGTCGGCTTCGGAATCGGTGTGGACCGAGTGATGCTCGCTTGTGAAGCTGAGGGCCTGCAACCGCATGACGAATCGCGCGTCGATGTTTTTGGTCTCGGGCTGACTGCTGCAGCGCGAACGGCCGTTGCCGCTGTGATCGTGGATCTACGAGCTCGCGGCATCCGGGCGGATATGTCTTTCGGTGAGCGCGGGTTGAAGGGCGCCATGCGAGCTGCTGATCGTTCCGGTGCCACATACGCATTGGTCGTTGGTGACCGCGATCTTGAATCTGGACATGTACAGGTGAAAAACCTGACTGATGGCACTCAGGTATCCGTGCCGCTCGGTGACGTGTTGAAGCACATCGCCGAATCACTTAATGAAGGGAAGCAATCACTGTGATCCGCACCCACGACGCTGGCGCCTTGCGCGCCTCAGACGTCGGCACCGTCGTTACTTTGGCCGGTTGGATCGGTCGACGCCGAGATCACGGCGGGGTTGCTTTCCTTGATTTGCGAGAGCGCTCGGGTGTGGTGCAGGTTGTCGTGCGCGATGCGGAGATTGCAGGCGATCTGCGTAATGAATACTGCATCAAGGTCGTTGGAACAGTGTCACTCCGTCCGGCTGGCAATGAAAACCCTGACTTGCCGACCGGGCAGATCGAGGTCATCGTGGAGTCGCTGCATGTATTGAGCGAAGCCGCGCCGCTGCCGTTCCCCATTGACGACCATGTCAATGTCAGTGAAGAAGCGCGTTTGCGTCATCGTTACCTTGACTTGCGCCGCCCAGCGCCGGCGAAGGCGATGCAAGTCCGCAGCGACATGAACCGCATTGCCCGCGATGTGCTCTTTGAGCGTAACTTCCTGGAGATCGAGACCCCCACACTCACGCGGTCTACCCCCGAGGGTGCCCGCGACTTCTTGGTTCCTGTTCGCCTGCAGCCTGGTCATTGGTACGCCCTGCCTCAGTCTCCGCAGCTATTCAAGCAATTGCTGATGGTGGCGGGTATGGAGCGTTACTTCCAGATCGCCCGTTGTTACCGCGATGAGGACTTCCGCAAGGACCGCCAGCCAGAGTTCACACAACTTGACATCGAGATGTCGTTTATTGAGCAGGACGACATCATCGAGATCGGCGAGGCAATCGTTCGCGCTCTGTGGAAGGGTGTGCTGAATTACGAAATCGGCGACATCCCGAAGATGACGTGGATGGATGCGATGGCGCGTTACGGCTCTGATAAGCCGGACCTCCGTTTCAGTCTTGAATTGACCGACCTCACTGACTACTTCAAGGACACGTCCTTCAGAGTCTTCCAGTCGGAGCACGTCGGTGCGGTGGTCATGCCTGGCGGTGGTGACCAACCTCGTCGTGCTTTCGATGCCTGGCAGGAATGGGCAAAGCAGCGCGGGGCCAAGGGCCTTGCGTATGTGACGTTCGATGGCGATGAGCTAGGTGGGCCAGTTGCCAAGAACTTAAGCGACGCCGAGCGTGCCGGTCTCATGGCTGCCACCGGTGCGAAGCCTGGTGACTGCGTGTTCTTCGCCGCGGGTAAGCGAATGGATGCGCTCTCGCTACTTGGGGCTGCGCGGCTGGAGATTGGTGAGCGATGCGGGTTAATCGACCACTCGGAGTGGTCCTTCATGTGGGTGGTCGATGCACCCATGTTCGAACCCACCGAGGAAGCCGATGGCACCAGCGGTTGGACCGCGGTGCATCACCCGTTTACTTCACCGAACGATGAGTGGGTGGACAAGTTCGAGGAAGCTCCAGATCAGGCCCTTGCTTGGGCATACGACATCGTCTGCAATGGAAATGAGATCGGCGGCGGATCGATTCGTATCCACCGCGGCGACGTTCAGCAAAGAGTCTTCTCACTTCTTGGTTTGTCAGAAGAAGAAGCGAACGAGAAGTTCGGGTTCCTGCTCGAGGCGTTCAAGTTCGGCCCTCCTCCGCACGGCGGCATCGCGCTTGGCTGGGACCGCGTGTGCATGCTGTTAACCGGTTCGCCCAGCTTGCGAGATGTCATCGCTTTTCCCAAGACAGGTGCTGGATTCGATCCGCTCACCTCGGCCCCCACACCCATCACCGCCGTGCAGCGGTTGGAGGCGGGGATCGACGTGGATCCTTATGCGGAGGCAGAAGCCACCGAGGCAGACGCAACCAGCTGAACTCCGGGCCGGTAGGCGAGGTAGTCGTGACGGGGTGCGTCCAAAATGGCGTAATCCGCGCGACTGCCGAGGGTTAGCACCCCAATGTCGTCGCGCCGCAAGGCCGCAGCCCCACCACGGGTGGCGGACCACAGCGCCTCAGCGGCGGTCATTCGCATCTCGCGAACTGCCAGCGCGATGACGAAGGGCATGGATGTTGTGTACGACGAACCAGGGTTGCAATTGCTGGCAAGAGCCACGGTCGCACCTGCGTCGATGAGGTCTCGGGCGCGCGGGTAATTGCTGCGCGTGGCGAATTCGGTGGCTGGTAGCAAGGTGGCCACCGTCGACGATTGCGCAAGTGCGTCGATGTCTGCGTCGTCAAGGTGTGTGCAGTGATCTGCACTGGCGGCGCCAAGATCGCAGGCGAGTCTCACCGCACCGCTGTGGCGCAGTTGATTGGCATGAATCCGCAGACCCAGCCCAGCTGAGGCGCCTGCACGAAGGATGCGCTCACTTTGCTCGAGAGTGAATGCCCCTTGCTCGCAGAAGACGTCGATCCAGCGAGCCAGGGGAGCAGACTCTGCCAACATCTGCCCACACACCAGATCCACATAGTCGTCAGCTGATATCCCATGTGGGATCACATGGGCGCCCATGAATGTCACTTCGGAAGTCAGCCGGCCGGCAACGTTCAACAGGCGCACTTCATCAGCGACGCTCAACCCGTAGCCGCTCTTAATCTCTACCGTCGTTGTGCCAGTGCGCAGCGCTTCCGCGACGAGTGCCCGTGCACCGACGAGCAACGCGGCGTCACTCGCATGGCGGGTTGCCTCCACCGTGATGTTGATCCCACCGGCAGCATACGGCTGGCCTGACATCCGAGCGCTGAACTCAGCACTTCGGTCTCCTGCAAAAACCATATGCGTGTGCGAATCCACAAAGCCGGGAATGACGCACCTGCCAGCGGCATCTATGCGGGTATCGCAGGCGGGTGCCGCTGCTGCGTCGGTGATGGCTGCCACTTTGCCGTCGACGATGACA
>RFTO01000066.1 GCA_009923375.1 Actinomycetota bacterium
CTATTTCGCGCCGGTAAAGCGCACTCGTCCTTGGTGCTTCAAGCCGATGCAAAACACCTTCTCGCCGATGTGTGGACTTCGGTGGGCGTGATCGTCGGTGTCGGGCTCGTCGGCCTGACCGGCTTGAAACAGCTTGACCCGATCGTTGGAATCGTTGTCGGACTCAACATCGTGTACACGGGTATCGGCCTGCTTCGGCAGAGCGTCTCGGGTCTTATGGATGTGGCGTTGCCTAGCGCCGATCACCAAGTGATCATCGACATCCTCTCCACACACCGAAATACGGACATCGACTTTCATCAACTCCAGACGCGCGCCGCTGGCCGAAACCGATTCGTCGGATTCCACCTGCTCGTCCCGAGCGCGTGGACAGTGCAACAGGGTTACAACCTCATCTGCGAGCTTGAGGTTGAGATTGAGTCAGCGCTGCGCGGCGCAATCGTGGACATCATTTTGCAGCCGATTGACGACCCCCGGGCTCACGCTGACCAACATCAAGGTGCTCAGCCCCTCTGGTAATGACGGCTACTGAGCGCGTTCCCTTGAACTGAAGGTGTGTGCGTTGTGCACCCTTGCGGCGTAGGCGGCTCGCAGGTGTGGCGCAGCGACTTACACTTTCAGATAAGTCTCATAACCGCAGGGGAGTATGCATCCATGACAATCGCAGCGGGAACGCCGCACGAGCTTGCTGAACACCGCGCACCGCGCGCGTGGGTGGCTGACACCTCAATGGTGCTCGCTGGCCTCGGCTTTGGCGCTGTCGTCGCACTGCATGTTGCCACGCGCCACCCCGCACACTCCACAGGCGACGTTCTCACTGAGGTCGGACGCCTCACGGGGCTGACCGGCACCTATGTGGCATTGCTGGTGGTGCTCCTCGCGGCGCGCATTCCGCTGATCGAAAAGGAAGTTGGCCAAGACCGGCTGATCAAGTGGCATCGAGTCACGGGTCCGTATGCAATCTGGATGATCGTGGCCCACTTCATTTTCATCACCCTCGGCTATGCGATGACGTACCACGCGCCGATCTGGAGTGAGTTGTGGAACTCAATCATCTTAGGCATGCCAGAGATGGTGAAAGGTGCCATCGGATTCTTGCTTTTTGCCTTCGTTGGCGTGCTGTCCTATCGCCGTATCCGTCGCCGGCTGCAATACGAGTACTGGTGGTTAAGTCACCTGACGATTTACATCGGCATCATTTTCGCGTACTCGCACCAGGTCGTGTCGGGTCAGGCATTCAAGAACCAGCCGCTTGCAGCGAACGTGTGGATCGCCTACACCTTCGGCAGTCTCGGATTGCTGGTGCTGTTCCGCTGGCTGATGCCGCTGGTCTACTCGATGAGCCACAACCTGCGGGTTGAGCGTGTGGTCCACGAAACTGAGGACACGGTCAGTGTCTACATCGCCGGCCGCGACTTGGACAAGATGAACGTCGCTGGCGGTCAGTTCTTCATGTTCCGTTTCATAACCTCCAAGCTGTGGTGGCATGCGCATCCGTACTCAATTTCCGCTGCACCGAACGGCACTCACTTACGGGTGACAATCCGTGACCTCGGTGATACCAGCCGGGCACTGTTCACTATTCCAGTGGGCACGCGGGTGATTGCGGAGGGGCCGTATGGCACCTTCACCGCTCGCAATCGTCGTACTAACTCGCTGTTGCTGATTGCCGGTGGCATCGGTGTCACACCGATTCGCGCGGTGCTCGAGGAATTGCCGGAGCATGCGTCGGTGGACGTTCTGTACCGCGTATACGACCGCAGCGCCCTTGTTTTTGCGAAGGAGTTAGACACGCTGGCGGCCGAGCGCAAGAACACTCGCGTCCGTTTCCTCGTGGGATCGCGCAAGGACCACCCGATTGATGCCCGAAATATCAGCCGGTTGGTTCCTAACGCCGCCCACAGCGATTGGTATATCTGCGGCCCGCACTCCCTTGTTGACGCGGCCAAAGCATCGGCGGAGGTGCTTGGTGTGCCTGCCAACCGCATCCATAACGAAGAGTTCGCGTTTCTCCCCTAAACAGAAAGGTCACACACATGGCAACTCCGAATCTGGCTAAGCGGATACTCCTTGGCGTCGTCGGCACTGCTGCAGGCGCCGCGGGGGTGATGTCCACCATGTCCAGCGCTGCCGTTCAGTCTCCGCTGGCAGTAGGTGGCACGGATATGGCTGGTGGGGTAATCGGCGGCGGCCAGTTCGGCGCTCAGGCGACGACGACCACTGCTGCAAAGACCACTGCTGCAAAGACCACTGCTGCAAAGACCACTGCTGCAAAGCCTGCGGGGGTCACCCACAAAAAGAAGCATGCAACGCGCTCAACCACTCATGCCAGCACGCGACCCACGAAGGTCGCCACGAAGCCGGCAGCGAGTAAGACTCCCTCACCAGCGCAGCCAGCGTCGGTGAATGGCACATTCACAGGCAATGCAGCCCGAGATGGTGGTTGGGGTTCCATCACGGTCACCATCACGGTGAAGAACAACAAGATCGTGAACTCCACGATGCGCGCAAACGTGTTTGACCAGCAAAGTCAGTTCATCAACACGCAGATGCAGGACTGGAACAGCGGCTTAACTGTGCCGAGTGCGTTGAAGCAACAGACACTGCAGGCACAATCCGCTCGAATCTCCGGCGTTTCTGGTGCCACTTACACCTCATATGCCTATGCGCAATCCCTGCAGTCTGCGATTTCACAAGCGAAGTTGTGATGGATCGCCCTTGAGCTCGTCAGTTAGCGCCCGAACCGCTCCACTGGCGGTTCTCCACAGTGAGCATGTGTGGGGAACCGTGGTCTCCTTCGATGTCCGGGACCGCGCCTTTGGTTCAGCCTCAGAAGAGTCGATTAGAGACGCTATCGAGCAAGCGTGCTCGTGGCTGCACGAGGTGGACAGAGTGTTTTCCACCTTCCGTGAGGACAGCTTGGTGACAGCTATCCGCCGTGGTGATTCCGCTGAACAGATGACCGACGATTTCAACGCCCGCGACCGCGATCTACTCGCAGACGTCCTCGATGCTTGTGACCGCTGTGCGCAACTCACCGACGGCGCGTTCGATGCTTGGCGTTTACCGGGAGGCTTCGACCCGAGTGGCTATGTCAAAGGCTGGGCTGCGGACATCGCCGCCGAAATCTTGAGCAAGAGTGGCTTATCGCATTTCATGATTGATGCCGGCGGAGACATCGTCTGTCGCGGAGGTGAGTCACCTACTGAGCCTTGGCATATCGGAATTCGGCACCCTGATAAGCCGATGGACATTATGGCCAACGTCACTGTCCAAGACGGCTCCGTGGCAACCTCCGGCATCTACGAACGTGGCCAGCACGTGTTTAACCCTGCCTCTGGAGACTTCACAACAGCTGCCCGCGCCGCGACTGTGATCGGCCCGGACGCTGGCATCGCCGATGCTGTGGCCACAGCGTTAATCGTCCAGGGAGTGGCACTTATGCCGATGGTTCAGGACCTACCCGGCGGGCTCGCTGAATGGTCAGCGCTTGTCGTGGTGGGTGATGCAGTCACCAGCATCGGTGACGCGTTCAGCTAACAGATAGAGCCCCTTGGGTGGCGTAGCGTGGGCACATGGCCTCGTTGCACCGATACAACGTTCAGATTCGTTGGGACGACCTCGACATGTTCGGGCATGTGAACAATGTTCAGTATCACTCATATTTACAAGAAGCGCGGGTGGACTTGCTCTTCACGAACGCCCAGTCATACGGTCTTCACGGGCCAGGGTCCATGAGTGAGGGCATCGTGGTCGCCCACCAATCGATGGATCACAAGATTCCCATCGAGTTCCCTTGCCAGCCGGTGATCGTGGAGACACAAGTTGTTCGCATTGGCGGGGCATCCTTCACATTAGGCATTCGAATCCTGGATTCGGCGGATGAAGCGCGTGTTTACGCCACCGCGACCACGGTGCTCGTGCCTATCGACAAGGACACACACAAGTCGCGACGGCTTACCGATGGCGAGCGGGCGATGCTTGCCCACTTTTGTGCACCGGACTCCTGAGCCTGGTCACCCTGCGTTAGCCACGCTGGACAATGGCTGAAAGCCAAGCAGCGCCAGGCCTGACTTCCTCGGCCGCTCTTGTAATTATCTGGAACCTGTGTCTAATCTGCAGCGCACGTCGAGGGTTTAGTCCTCGGCGATAGCGGCTGAACTGTCAGAGCCCGAGCGGCAATCGGCGGCTTCCATCGTGGGGGATGGAAGGCGGTGCGCCATGACCACAACAGATGCCCACATCCAGCAACTTGTGGAGATGTTGCGCAGTCAGATTCGGCGACGGGAGTGGGATCTGATCGCCGACTGCGCCCAGATTCGGGAGTTGAGCGTCGAGCTGGTTACCGAAGCATCCTTGGACCGACATTCTGCTAGCGCTGATTTCGCGGCCGTGTGGGCGCAGGTGTCCGCGTTTGGTGTCTTGCAGGAATTCCTTGACGATGACGATGTTGAGGAGGTGTGGGTGAATGCCGATGATCGGGTGTTCATCTCCCGCGGTGGGAGTGCGGAGTTGACATGTGCGGTGATGACGCAAGCGGAACTGTCGCTCATCATCGAGCGGATGTTGCGCCACAGTCGTCGGCGGGTGGATGCGCGCTCACCCTTCGTTGATGCGACATTGCCCGATGGAAGTCGTGTGCATGCAGTGATTCCGACAATCACAGCATCATCTATTGCCCTGAATGTCCGTAAGTTTCCACGGCGCGCTTACACACTCGGCGACCTGCGAGATCGCGGTGCGCTCACTTCCGAGCAATTCGATTACCTCAGCCGATCGTTGGCTCGCGGAGAAACAATCGTGGTCAGCGGCGCCACTAACTCAGGCAAGACAACCATGGTGCGAGCGATGCTTGGCAGCTTGCCTGCAGTAACCAGGGTGATCACTTGCGAGGAGGTCTTCGAGCTCGCCCCCGATGTGGTCGATGTGGTGTCGATGCAAACTCGGATGGAAGCGATCGAAGGCGGCGGTGAGATTCCACTGCGCAGGCTTGTCGTCGAGGCGCTGCGGATGCGGCCAGATGTGCTTGTCATCGGTGAGGTGCGTCAGGCAGAGGCTTTCGAGTTGCTCATCGCACTGAACTCCGGGGTCAGAGGTTTTTGCACCATTCACGCGAACTCCGCCTCTCAAGCCCTCCGCAAACTGATCACCTTGCCACTTCTGGCAGGGTCGAATGTGACCTCGCAATTCGTGGTTCCAGCAATCGCAGATTCGGTGGACGTAGTGGTGCATATGCATCGTGATGATCGCGGGCGACGGAATGTGACGGAGATACTGGAGGTGGTCGGTTGGGATGCGATGGGCATCAAGACTAGGGACGCAATGCCCGCCGGCAAGCCGCATCAACAGGGAGATCGCAATCAGCGTCGAGGTGCAGCATGAGTCGGGCGATGCAGTCGTGGCGGCTGGTGCCGGCGGCCGTGATCGCAGGGCTGCTTGCTTATGTCATCTGCGCAGTGCCGATGATTGCAGCATTGGTGTCAATCGGCGTCATGGTCGCACCTCGCCTGGTCAGCGCGAGAAGACGCGCAAAGGCTGTTCGACTTTGCCGAGCCGCGTGGCCGATTGCAATCGACGACATCATTAGTTCAATTCGCGCTGGTGTGCCCGCAGATGAGGCGCTGCTGTCAGCATTGCAGCAGATGCCGCCACCTCTGCCCGAACGCAGCGCGGAAGTCGCATCGGATATCCGAGCGACAGGAAGGGTGGACGACGCCCTTCGGGTGCTTGCCCGCAACATCGATCATGCGATTGCCGATCGACTCGTCCTCGCCATCCGTGTCACCAGAAGCCTGGGCACCTCCGATGTCATCGCAGTACTCGACGACCTCTCTGCAGCTGTCCGACAAGAGGTCGAGTTGGCAGGCACCATTGCTGCCAGGCGCAGTTGGGTGAGTGCCTCCGCAAATGTGGCCACTGCCGCACCATGGATCACTGTTGCCGCATTGAGTATTCGACCCGCAGCCCGGGAGGCGTATGCGAGCTCAACTGGAAGCGTTGTGTTGGCATCGGCTGCGGTGCTCTCATGGCTTGCGCACGGACTTATGCGCCGCATCGGGCGTATCGAGGAACCGGCGAGACTGGTGATGAGGTGAACGCCGCTGCGCGTGTGGCCCTGCTGTGCGGGTTATTGATGTGCAGTGGAGGCATGTTGCTCGCCACCCGGGGAGGCATGGTCCGCCAGCGCTGCGATGCGCGAGTGATGCCTTGGGCAGAGCCAGGTTGGCGCCAGTCAGTGACATCTCCCCGATCGGTGCGCGCCGACCGACTCCGCACAATCGTCAGTTCTGATGAGTTGATGACGGCGGCACTTGGATTCATGCTCATGATCGCAGCAATGGTCGCTGCCTTTCCCGCACATCCGCTTGCATCCATCCCAGCGGCGATTCTCGGCGCCGCATGCGCGGTGTGGACGACAA
>RFTO01000067.1 GCA_009923375.1 Actinomycetota bacterium
GTACGATCGTGATCTCTACCCAGCACGCAGAGGATGTAGAGCAGACGCAGATCGCAACCGATGTCCGGGCGCATGTCATCGAGCCGCTGTTGACCTCACCGCAATTCGAGCGCTTCGTTGATGGCAGTTGGAACGCCTACATCAACCCCACAGGAAAGTTCACCGTCGGCGGCCCGATGGGAGATGCGGGTTTAACTGGCCGCAAGATCATCGTGGACACCTACGGAGGAATGGCCCGTCACGGCGGTGGTGCGTTCAGCGGTAAGGATCCGTCCAAAGTGGACCGCAGCGCTGCCTATGCGATGCGCTGGGTAGCAAAGAATGTCGTCGCTGCGGGGTTGGCCAAGCGTTGTGAGGTGCAAGTTGCCTACGCCATCGGGATGTCCAGTCCCGTCGGTGTCTTCGTGGAGACGTTTGGGACCGGCTCGGTGCATGACTCGTTGATCCAAACCGCAATCGAGGCAGTTTTCGATTTGAGGCCTGGTGCAATTATCGACCACCTGCAATTGCTCGCCCCGATCTATCAACCCACGGCCACCTACGGACACTTCGGTCGTGCCCCGTACACAGGCCCAGTGCGCAACCGCACAACCGGACTCGTCAGCGACGTTGATTTCTTCACATGGGAGCGAGTCAATCGCGTGGAAGAGTTGAACCGCGCTGTGCGCGGGTGAGTGAACATGGCTGGAACCAGCCGCGCTCTTGACGAAGCGCCCACTCTGATTGCCGAAGTCGCCGTCGACACGAGTCTTGTGCACCTCGACAAAGTCTTCGACTACTCCATCCCCATTGCCCTGCGGGCTGATGTTCAGGTTGGCAGCCGGGTGCGCGTTCGATTCGCTGGGTCGTTGGTCAATGGCTGGGTGCTTCACATCAAGGACTCCACGTCACACCAAGGTCGATTACTGGCTGTTGAGCGGGTGCCGGGTGCTGTCCCGCCACTATCTCCGACCATCGCTGAGTTGGCCAGACAGGTGGCGTCTCGTTACGCCGGGACCCTGACGGATGTGCTGCGCGCCGCAGTTCCCACTCGACATGCCACGACCGAAAACTCGGTGATGGCGGCTCTGGCTGATTCGGGTGAGGGCTTAAGTGAACGGGGCGCGCCACAATCCGACCGAGTTGATACAGGATCACCCATCGCGCATACCTCACGCCCAACGCGGACCTTGTGGCTCCTACCCGCCGGAACTGATCATTGGCAACGTATCGCTGAGCGCATCGTGCAGGCGAAAGCTAACGGCGGCGTCATTGCCGTGATGCCGGATGCCACGGATGTCGCAGCCTTGGTGACTGCCTTGAAACCGTTGGTTGATCCGAGCGAGTTAGTTGTTTTGACAGCGGACTCCGGTCCGGCCAAACGGTGGCGAGCGTTCCTACTCGCGAGACTCGGGCAAGCGTCGATCGTGGTAGGCACGCGCGCCTGCGTGTTCGCCCCACTCGAAGGAGTGAGGACCATCCTGTTGTGGGATGACGCGGACGATTCCCATCGAGAAGCCCACGCCCCGTACTGGCACGCCCGTGAAGTGGCGGTGATGCGCAGCTCTGCGGAACATTGTGATCTGGTGCTGGCTGGGCGCAGCGTCAGCATCGAAGCAGCTCATCTTGCGGCATCTGGGTGGCTCACGGTCGACCAACCGGACCGGGTGACCATCGCAGTCACCGCTGCTGCAGTCAAGGCAACTAAGGACGACTCCGATGCGAGTATCCGTGATGTCACCACCGGCACCCGCATTCCATCGTCGGCAATGACAGCGATACGGGAGGGACTCTCCCGTGGCAGCGTCCTGATCAGCGTTCCGCGCAGAGGTTTCGTCTCGGTGTTGTCATGTGCCAAGTGTCGTGAAACTGCCCGCTGCAGTGCCTGCCATGGCTTTCTCGGAGCACGCAGCGCCCAAGATAACCCCGCATGCAGCCGATGTGGTTGGAACCAGTGGCGGGGATGCGGAATCTGCGGAAACACACAGCTGCGAGCAGTTCGAGTTGGCGCGGATCGGACAGCTGATGAAATCGGCAGGGCCTTTCCGGGTTTTCCGATTGTGATGAGTAACGGCGAGCACAGAGTGACATCGATTCCTCGTCGCGCCAGCCTCGTCGTGGCCACACACGGATGCGAGCCATTCGCAGGTTCGGCATATTCCGCAGTCGTCATCCTCGACGTTCTGGATGTTCTCAACCGACCGTCCATGGATGCCGAAGCCGACGCCTTGCGTCGCTTCGCGAATGCAATCGCATTGGCTGGCCCAGGGGCACCTGCCATCGTCGTGGCAGACAGCACGCTGCCAATCGTCCAAGCGTTGATCAGGCGTGACTATCTGGGTTGGGCACGGCGGGAGCTAGAGCAACGAGAAGCAGTACACATGCCTCCGAGTGCCTTGATGTTCTCACTCACCGGACCGATGACTGTTGTGCCGGAATTCCTCGAGGATGTGAATCTGCCACAGCCTCACCGGGTGCTTGGGCCTATGCCGGTGGGCGAGCCCGATTTAGACACCGGACAACATGTCCGAGCACTGGTGGTTGTTCCACGAAGGCTTGCTCGGGAAGTAGTCTCTCGCGTGCGTGAGGTTATGGGGATCAGGGGTGCGCGAAAGGCGCCCTTCGTTCGCGTAGTTATCGATCCATCGGACGTGTAACCAACGCTAAACAGAGCGTCAATGGTGCATATGTCAATGCAAGTGCAACTGGGACGGCTTTGCGGGCGGCGCTTAGGGTTATCGCGGTGAGGTTGTTCATAGACTTGCTCTCACGTGCGTCGGCCGCCAAAGTCGACCTCCAAGGTTGGCCTTGGAGGTCGGGTAGCACCCACACAAGCCTGACAACGGCGCCGAACCTGAGTACGAAGCGGAGATTGCCATGACAGTCCAGCCGATCCGGCTCTACGGCGATCCCGTGCTCACCACCATCGCCAATCCAGTTGAGACCTTTGACAAGGAACTGCGCAAGTTGGTTGCGGATCTCACCGACACGATGCTTGAGGCTCCCGGCGTTGGTCTTGCGGCCCCTCAAATCGGTGTGTCTTTGCGAGTCTTCAGTTGGTGGGTGGATGGCGAACTAGGTCACTTGTGCAACCCCGTGCTGGATTTATCCGAGGACGAACAGGACGGCGATGAAGGATGCCTGTCGCTACCTGGTTTGACTTACGACACGAAACGCTCGATGTCCGTTGTTGCGCGCGGAATGTCCATGTACGGCGAACCGATTTCAATCGAAGGCAGTGAGCTCTTGGCCCGCTGTATCCAGCACGAAACTGATCACCTCGATGGCATCGTTTTCATCGACCGCCTCGATGTGGGGGCACGTAAAGACGCCATGAAGGCGATTCGCTCCGCCGAGTGGTTTGGTCAACCGGCCCCAATGGTGAAGTTCAGCCCCCATGCCAGCGGGCCGGTTCTGTAGAACTTTGATGCGCATTCTTTTCGCCGGCACTCCGCGGCCGGCAGTTCCAAGCCTTGAGGCGCTAGTTGCCGCCGGCCACGAGGTCGCAGCTGTCATCACCCGCCCGGATGCACGTGCCGGTCGCGGACGAGTGATGCAGGAGAGTGATGTGGCCCTTGCGGCGCAACGACTGTCGGTTCCCGTCATCAAACCGGAGTCGCTGCGAACGCCAGAATTTGAGCAGTGGCTTGCTGACCAAGCAGTGGATGTCGTCGTCGTCGTTGCCTACGGAGCGATGATTCCGAAGCGTCTCTTGGACGCGGTACCACAAGGTTGGCTTAACTTGCACTTCTCCTTGCTGCCAGCATGGCGCGGAGCCGCTCCAGTTCAACACTCCATTTGCGCGGGAGACGACATCACTGGTGCGACCGTATTCCGCATTGATTCAGGTCTTGATACCGGTCCAATTTTGTCGGTTTACACCGAACCAGTGCTAGAAACTGACACCACTGAAACGTTGATGCAGCGGCTTTCGGAGCATGGAGCCGACCTCATGTGTCGCACGCTCGACGCAATCGCTGAGGGCACAGTGGTCGCTGTTGCACAATCAGACTCAGGAATTTCCCGAGCTCCCATGATTGATATGGAGCAGGCTCGAATCGATTGGTCCGCACCCGCAGTTGTGGTCGACCGGCGCATCCGTGCCTTCACGCCAGCACCTGGCGCGTGGACGATGTATCAAGGGCAGCGCATCAAGGTTACTTCTGGATATCCAGGCCGCTGGAGCGACGGTGACCTGGCACCTGGTGAGTTCAGCGATCGCGACGGACAGGTTGTGGTGGGAACTGGCGCGGGCATTCTCATCCTGACTGCGGTCAAGCCGGCAGGCAAAGGCGTGATGCCCGCTATTGATTGGTGTCGAGGGTTGCGCACTGACACCAACGGCCGCAGATTCGATGACCTCCCGAGGGAAGCCTCCCTAGTATCTGGCAGCTCCGCTGCCGGTGCAGCAAGCGGCACTGACGCAGGAGCTGAGGACAGGCCATGAGTACGACACCGCCCGCACATTCTGCGCGATCTGGTCGACCACCAGGTAAACCTCCGCTGCGTAAGCAAGCAGGGGGACCAGCGGCGCCGAGTAAAGCGAAGACCCCATTGGTGGACGCCGCACGTTCGGCGGCCTTCGAAGTGTTGTGCGCTGTAGATGCGGACGACGCATTTGCCAATCTGCTCCTGCCAGAGATCCTGCGCAGCAGGGGCATCGATGGCCGCGATGCCGCCTTCGCCACCGAACTCACGTACTCCACCCTGCGCTATTGCGGCCAGCTGGACGCAATTCTGGATTCCGTTGGAACGCGCCCGGTTGCAGATATGGACGCACAGACGCGCAACGCCTTGCGTCTGGGGGCTTGTCAGCTGCTGCACCTGCGCACCCCTGAGCATGCTGCCATTGCGACATCTGTGGACCTTGTGTCGCGAGTGAGGAAATCTGCCACCGGATTCGTCAACGCCGTGTTACGCCAGGTTCAAAAGCGCGATGTCGATCAGTGGCTGGAGCTGCTAACCGAAGGAAAATCGGCATCCGAGCAGATGGCGGTGCGCTACTCCCATCCGCGCTGGATTGTCAGCTCGATCTCTGACGCGTTGGTCAAAGCTGGTCGCAGCCCGTTGGAACTACAGCAGGCTCTCGAAGCAAACAACATCGCTGCGCGTCCGATGCTCATCGCGCGCCCTGGCGTCTGCGACAGTGACGAGCTTGCCGTTGCCGAACAACAGGTAAGCGGGCGCTGGTCGCCCTATGCACTTACGGCTCCGCCCGGGGATCCCGGAGCACTGCCGGCTATTCGTGATGGCCGCGCTGCTGTGCAAGATGAGGGTAGTCAGTTGGTTGCGTTACTCGCCGTCAGTGCGACCGTGAGTGGCTCAGACGAACTGTGGCTGGATGCATGTGCCGGGCCGGGCGGCAAAGCGGCACTCATGGCAGCCGTCGCGGGCATCCGTGGCGCATCAGTGATTGCCGTTGATCAATCAGCTCATCGAGTTGAGTTGGTGAAACGCGCATGCCGCCCCTTCGGCAATGTCACTACGCACACTGCAGACGCTGCCGCCTTGGCAACTTACCCGTGGGTGCCCGCAGCAGGCTATGACCGAGTGCTCGTGGATGTGCCGTGTACGGGTATCGGAGCCCTGCGCAGGCGACCAGAGCTGCGGTGGCGCCGCAGTGCATCTGATGTAGGAACACTGGTTGGCTTACAAGAAGCGATTCTCGTCAGCGCGCTTTCTGTCACGCGCAGTGGCGGTGTGGTTACTTACAGCACCTGCTCGCCTCATGTGCTTGAGACCGACGCCGTCGTGTCACGAGCCAGGGCTGCCGCTGCGGCTGCGGGCATCGCCACTGAGATTGTCGACGCACGTGAGGTGATTGCTGCTGGGGGAGTCGCGGTGGATGCTGATGCCCTCATCGCTACCCAAAATGACGGGTATCTACGCCTGTGGCCGCATGTGCACGGCACGGATGCGATGTTCGCCGCCGTGATCCGGGTGACCTCCTAGGCTGGTCCTGTGGCAGTCATCATTGCGCCGAGCATCCTGTCGGCAAATTTCAGTCGCTTGGCAGACGAGTGCGCGCGAGTCGCCGAAGCAGCTGATTGGCTGCATGTGGATGTGATGGACAACCATTTCGTCCCCAATCTCACCATCGGTCTGCCGGTGGTCGCCGACTTGTTATCTGCTGTGCAAACCGATATCGATTGCCATCTGATGATCAACGATCCCGACCGATGGGCTCCGGGATATGCGGAGGCTGGCGCTGCGAGCGTGACTTTCCATCACGAAGCGGCCCGCGACTCCGTAGGCCTTTGCCGAGATTTGCGCCGATCAGGGGCTCGCGCGGGCATCGCCATTAAGCCCGGAACTCCTGTCTCTGCCATCACCCCAATCGCACATGAGGCCGACATGATCTTGATCATGACGGTTGAACCTGGGTTTGGCGGGCAGGCCTTCATGTCTGAA
>RFTO01000068.1 GCA_009923375.1 Actinomycetota bacterium
GTGAAGAAGAAATGAGTTCTTCGGATTTCTCTGCGCGCAGCCGAAGTCGGTCCATTCAGGCCCTCGGTCGGAGGTCTCTCGCGATCAAATGCGATGTGGGCTACGCCGATCAGGTGGCCCGCTCTTTTGAAGCGGCCGAGGCTTTCCTGGGCGGTCTGGACATTCTGGTTAACAACACCGGAGTGATCCGGTTTTCGAAAATTGTGGATATGCCCGAGGAGGACTGGGACCACATCCTGCGCACCAATTTGAAGAGCGCCTTCCTCTGCTCGCAACAGGGGGCAAGGCGGATGATCAAGCAGGGCACCGGCGGTCGGATCGTCTCGATCTCGAGCATCCATGCGGTTTTGAGCGAGCCAAACTGCGGGCATTACACGGCTGCAAAGGGAGGGATCGAGGCGTTCTCCCGGACGCTGGCAAGCGAACTGGCACCCCATAAAATCACCGTGAATTTCATCCGCCCGGGGGCCACGTTCACCGAACTGACGACTCCGATGTATACCGATGCGGTGAAGCGCTCGCTTTTTGAAAGGGTGCCGCTCAAGGAGATTGCCGATGCGGACTGGATTGCATCCGGAGCGGTTTTTCTTGCCAGCGAGGATTCTCGATACATGACCGGGCAGTCTCTCACCATTGACGGCGGCTACGTGATGGATGGCTCGCTGCCATCCGCAGAGTATTGCAAGGAGTGATTCCTGATGGCCCGCTACATTGACATCAGCATCCCGACCGATGCACTCACGACGGTGTTTCCCGGAGATCCGGCACCCGAGATTTCTTGGCCCGCCTGGAGCCACGAAAAAGGCAACCCCGCCAATGTGGGTTTTTTCCACGGAGGGCTGCACCACGGCACGCATGTGGATGCTCCCTGGCATTTCATTCCGGGTGGCAAGCGTCTCCACGAGATGCCGCTTGAGCACTGGGTTGGGGAATGTCAGGTGCTGGATCTGACTGCCGAGGAGGAGTGCATCACCGCCGAATCTTTGGAGAAGTCCGGCGTGTGCGAGGGGATGAAGAGGCTTCTTTTCAAAACCCGCAACAGCCGCACCGACTATTGGCGTGAGCCGTGGAACCCGGATTTCATTTACATCCACAAAAGTGCAGCGGAGTGGTGTGCGGCGCACAGTCTCTTATTGATCGGCTTGGACTACCTCACGATTGACTCCCCGAAGGAGCCGACCTTCCCAGCCCACCTCGAATTGCTCGGGCACGAAACTCTCATCCTGGAAAATATCAACCTCCGCCACGTTGAAGCGCAAACTTATGAACTCGTGGCTGCACCGATCAACCTGCAAGGTGTCGACGGGGCTTGGACCCGCGCGCTTTTGAGGAGCGAATAATCTTATGGCTCAAATCGTCTCAGAATCCATTTCCATCTCCCCCGAACAACTGCGCGAATTTGTTTGCAAGTGCCTTCAGCACTTTGGACTTTCAACCGGGCATGCCGAACTGGTGGCGGATTCGCTCGTGGAATCCAACCTGCGCGGCATCGATTCGCATGGCACCGCCAGGCTGCCGCACTATTTGAACCGGATCCGGCACGGCAGCATCAACCCCCGCCCGAATCTTGTGTATTCGAAGTTGGGAGCTGCCATCGGTCGCCTGGATGCCGATCACGGACTCGGCCAGATCGCAATGGCCCGTGCAACCGAAGAGGCGATTGCCCTCGCGCAGGAAAGCGGCGCGGGCTGGGTCGCCGTCGAGAACTCATCGCATTGCGGGGCGCTCGCCTACTACGGCCAACAGATTGCCCAAGCCAACATGGTCGGTATTCTTTTCACGCATTCCGATTCGATGGTCGTGCCCCACGCCGCCCGCCAAGCATTTTGCGGCACGAATCCGCTCTGCATCATCGTCCCCGGCGGCGAGGAAACCACCCTCTGCCTCGATATGGCGACCAGTGTCGTGCCGTGGAATACGATCACCAATGCCGCCATGGAGAACGTGGAAATCCCCGACGACTGGGCTGTGGACGCCGAGGGAAATCCCACCACAAATCCGAAAGACGTGCGCGCGGTCCGTCCATTTGGGGGCTACAAAGGGTCTGCCCTTGGCCTCATGATTGATGTGCTGTGCACCTTCCTGATCGGCACGCCGTCCGGCCCGGATATCGCGCCGATGTATGGAGACCCGAGCCGTCAACGCCTGCTGGGCGGTCTTGTCGGGGCCATTGATATCCGGCGCTTCCGAGATGTTTCGGCATTCCGCGCCGCTGTGTCCGCGCTCGCAGCGCGGTGGACGAGCCAACCGGCCGCCGACCCGACTGAACTGGTGCTTTTTCCCGGACAACCCGAGTTGCAGACCCGCGCCCGTCGGCTGGCAGAAGGGATTCCTTTGGGTGTGAACCTGGTGGAAATCTTCAAAGGCATCGCCGCCGAAACATCGGTGCCATGGACACTCGATGAACGATAACAATATCCGCGGCTTCAACTGCCAGTCGCGCTATCCGGCAACCGGCTTGGAAATCCGGGCGCTGAAATTTGACACACACCGCATCGAAGACGAGACCACCCGTCGCGTAAAACATTTCCCATTTTATTCAAACCCATGAAACAACACACCAACCCTTCTTTCGAACTGAGCGCGGCGCTTGCTGATGGCGAGCTGCGGATGACGCTTCTGGAATCATGCTCGGCGACCCGCTGGGCCGACGGCCCCTACCACTGGTCGCTGCAGATCCAGCATCCAGACGGCGTGCTCGACTGCCGGCAGCTGCGAGATGCGCAGCTACGGCAGGAGGGTAGCGCCCTGACGCTGCACGCCCGCATCGGCTTTCAGGTCGACCCGCTTCGCAGTGCGTACGTTGATGAGCACCTGCGGATAGCGGGTGAAGACCGAAGCCAAGTCGGCCAGTGATCTCCCACTGCGTTTCACTGCTGCAGTGAGATGTAATGCGGTCAACACACCATCACCGGTTCCAGCATAATCGGCAAGGATGACTGGTGGCCATTCCCTTCCGCAAGCGGCCGACCGATCCCGCCGACTGGGTCAACGACCACGCTCTGAAAGACATCCTCGCGCTGGCTGGTCGCGAGCCGCGCTGCGACGCCGACCAGCACTTCGGCTTCCTGCCGTCGCGCCACTGGTGCTCGGAAGCCTGGGCCTGGATGCGCGGCGATCGCACTCTGGCGCTGATGAGCTTCCATCAGGAACGCATGCTCCTCAGCGCGATCTCTGCAATGGTTGCCCCGAATGGCCTGGGGTTGCGTTTTGGAGGCGTTTACCTGAACGACCCGGACGGCTTGCCGGTCGTGACGCTAGGGCCGGGCGAATCGGTTGACTTTGGGCTGATGCGCTATCAGAGCGTTGCCGGAGGCTACCGCGAGGCGGCCTACGCCTACCGCGCCCTGCTCGACGCGCAGGGCTGCCGCTTTCCAGAAGGCTTCAATCCGCCAGTGCACTGGAATGAGCTCTACGACAACCCCGAGTGGTGGATCACCGCCCCGGGCGAGATGCCCAAGGGCAGCCGCACCGCCACCCGCGGCGCCGTTTACACCCGCGCCGACATGGAGCGCGAGGCGGAAAAGGCCCGCGCCTACCACTGTGAATCCCTCTACCTCGACCCGGGCTGGGACACCACTTTCGGCAGTTTCCAGTGGGACGAGGCGCGTCTCGGCAAGGCCGCCGGCTTTGTGCGCGAAATGCGCGAAAACCACGACTTGGCCGTTTCGCTCCACTGCCCGGTGGCAACCTGGATGTCATGCCGCGACAACCCGCAGTCGATGAACAGCACTGGCTACTGGCCGCCGGATGCTCGCCGCATGCCCTCGCCCGGGAAGCTTTGTCCCGAGGACGCTGGCTGGTCGGAGTCCCAGCTCTGCCTCGGTTCGCGGCAGTATCTGGATGAGGCCGAGCGCCGGTTACTGGCGCTGTGTGAGGCCGGCGTGGTTTACCTGATGTTCGACGGCAACTGGTGGGGCGGGCCGTGCTTCCATCCCGACCACGGTCATCCCGTGCCATACACCCGCGAGGATCACATGCGGGCCAACCTTGATCTGGCTCAGCGCATCCACGCCAAATACCCGCACGTGCTCATCGAGATGCACGACATGCTCTCCGGCGGCGCGCATCCGCGCATGACCCCGGTTTACTATAAGTATGGCCTGCCTGGCAGCTACGACACCAACTGGGGCTTTGAATTGATGTGGATGCCGATTGAGGACCTCCGGCAGGGGAGGGCGCAGTCACTCTACTACTACAACCTCGCGTGCAACGTGCCGATCTACCTGCACATCGATCTGCGCGAGGACAACGAGCATTGCACGTTCTTCTGGTGGTTCGCCTCGACCTGCCGCCATCTCGGCATCGGCGGGACTCATGCCAACCCCAACATCGCTGCGGCCCAGCGGCACGCCATGCAGCAATACCGGCGGCTGGAGGCGTTTTACAAGCGCGGCGAGTTTTACGGGATGAGCGAGGAAATCCACCTGCACGTCCTGCCCGCCGAGAACCGGGTGGTGGTGGACATCTTCAACCTGTCCGATCAGGAGCGTCGGATCGAAGGCTCGATCCCCACATCCCGCCTGGGCATTGCCTCCGACCTCTACTACCGGCGCAGCGAACGCTGGGCCGGATTCGATGCCGCCAAGGGGCTGCTGACCGCAGGCTGCACGCTGCCGGCGTGGGGGCACCAGCGTGTGGAATTGCAGGGAATCGGAGCGAGCGCACGAGCATGAAGAACACCAGCCAGAGCGGCATTTCCGCGTCGGTGTCGGAATCGCTGGCGTGGTTGGAGCAGGAGGCCGACCGGATCATTCGGGCTTCCGTCCGCCCCATGCAGGATGGGACGGCAGCCTTCCCTCCTCAGGTTGGCATCGGCTACGAGGCGTTCTGGCTCCGTGACTATGCGTATGCGGTGGAAGGGTCGGAGCGGTCCTTCTCCGACCGTGAACTGTTGGACGCTTGCCGGTGCTTCGTGAGGGCCTTGCGTGCCGACGGCGCCGGGGTAGACTGCGTGAAGTTTGACGGCACCCCGATCTACCAACCGGGCTACGGCGGCATGGGCGAGAATCCGGTCGCCGACGGTTCGCAGTTCACGGTCGCGGTCGCCTGGCATACCTGGCGCAGGACCCGCGATGCGCAACTGCTCGGCGAGATCCTCGATCCGCTGGTCAAGACCCTGCGCGCCGTGCCGCTCAACCCCGAGACTCATCTGGTCCGCATCGCCCCGGACCGGCCATGGGACCGCTGTCCGTATGGGTTCACCGACACCGTTCGCAAGACCGGCGATGTTCTCTTCGATTCGCTACTGTATGTGCAGGCCTGCCGGCAACTGGCGGAGTTGCTGCGCGAGGGCGACCGCCAGGCCGAAGGCCGGCAGTGGGAGGAAGCCGGGCGTCAGTGCGCGGCAAGCGTTTCCACGGCCTTCTGGGACCCGCAGGTCGGGCTCTTCCGCGCCGCCACCGTGCAGTGCCGCGAACACGACCTTTGGGGGGCAGCCTTCGCGGTCTGGCTTGGCGTGGCGGACGCTGCGCAATCGTCGGCCATCGCGACGTATTTCAGGACGCACTACACCGCCATCGTGCAGCACGGCCAACTCCGGCACCTGCCGGGTGGCGTATACTGGGAGCAGGGGTTCATTCCGGACACCTACCAGAACGGCGGCTTCTGGGCGACGCCGACAGGGTGGTTCGTCTACACGCTGGACTTGGCCGATCCAGATCTGGCCGACCGGACCATCATCGACCTCGTCCACCATTTCCAGCAGTATGGCGCCTGTGAGTGGATCTTCGGCGAGACCCTCATGCTGCCCAACTACCTCTCCAGCGCAGCGCTACCCTTGGCTGGCATCCGGGCGATGATCGACCGTCGCCTGACAATGAACAACATGCCGAAAAACCAATAAGCAAAAAGGAGCTATGGCTGACATCATCCCTGTGTCAGAGGTTGAAGGGAGCCATTTACGCGCATGGAATCACCCTTCAGGCCATCATGGTCTTGGCAATACTATCCGCGCCCACGTCGATCGCCATATCAGAACAGCAGAGTGATAAATCCGCCTCTGGGTGAAGGGCGCTGTGGCGGTTGGGACTGCGGCCTGTGCCATACTGTCATCGTCAAGAAGATCAATGATACCTTGGGGAATGTCTGCGCGATTGTCAGTTAAATCTTTTATCAAGCCACCGCCACGCCATACGATCGAACTCGGCAGACCAATCGTGCCCAAGTCCGGGGAGCGGGATGATCTGTTTGTCGGAGGTGCCGAGCCGATTAAACACCGCCCATGGGCTGAATGGAGGCGAAACGGGATCGATAAGGCCGGCGTTCATCAAAACAGGGCAATGCACATCCGGCGCAAAGTTCATCGGATCGTAATACGCGAAACAACGCCCTTCCGGATCATCAACTTGGGGAGGAGCGC
>RFTO01000069.1 GCA_009923375.1 Actinomycetota bacterium
GAGGTGTCCACCTCAACGCGAACGCCGCTAGCCCGCATCTTGGCTGCAACATCACTCAAGTACTCAACAAACTCCTCGGCCACCGGGATGCCAACCACCTGCACAGGAGCGAGCCATGGCGGGAAGGCACCGGCGTAGTGCTCAGTGAGCACGCCGAAGAAACGTTCAATTGAGCCGAATAGTGCGCGGTGAATCATCACTGGGCGTTGACGGGTTCCATCTGCTGCTTGATATTCAAGTTCGAAGCGCTGTGGGAGTTGGAAGTCCAGCTGAATTGTGCTCATCTGCCAGGAGCGACCGATGGCATCGCGTGCCTGCACCGAAATTTTCGGGCCGTAGAACGCTGCGCCACCAGGATCGGGGACAAGAGTCAGTCCTGAATCCTCCGCAGCTTCGCGTAGCGCACTCGTTGCTGCATCCCAATCCTCATCCGTTCCCACAGATTTCTCCGGGTTGCGGGTGGAGAGCTCGAGGAAGAAGTCATCGAGGCCGTAATCTCGAAGCAAATCGATCACAAAGCCGAGCAGCGACTTCAACTCATCCTGCATCTGATCGCGAGTGCAGTAAATGTGCGCATCATCTTGGGTGAATCCGCGAGCACGAGTGAGGCCGTGGATGACACCAGACTTCTCGTAGCGGTAGACCGTGCCGAATTCAAACAGTCGCATCGGCAGATCGCGGTAGGAACGACCGCGGCTGCGGAAGATCAGATTGTGGAACGGACAGTTCATCGGTTTGAGGTAGTAGTCCTGCCCGGGCTTACGAACATTGCCCTCGGAGTCCAACTCCTCATCCATCGAGATGGCGGGATACATGCCCTCGGAATACCAATCGAGGTGTCCGGAGGTCTCGAAAAGATTCGCCTTAGTGATATGCGGTGAGTAGACAAACTCATAATCCGACTCTTCGTGGCGACGGCGGCTGTAATCCTCCATCGCCTTGCGAATGATGCCGCCCTTGGGATGGAAAACTGCCAAGCCGGAGCCGACCTCATCAGGGAAAGAGAACAGATCCAACTCGGCGCCGAGGCGTCGGTGGTCTCGCTTCTCGGCCTCCTCAAGCATGGTCAGGTAGTCAGTCATGTCCGACTTCGCAGGCCAAGCGGTGCCGTAAATCCGTTGCAGCTGGGGATTCTTCTCGCTACCCCGCCAGTAAGCAGCCGCGGTGCGCATCAGCTTGAATGCGTTGCTCGGGATGTAGCGGGTGTTTGGCACGTGGGGGCCGCGACATAGGTCGGTCCAGCACAGTTCGCCAGTGCGCGGGTCGATGTTGTCGTACATCGTCAACTCACCGCCGCCGACCTCCATCACCTCGGACATGTCTGCGTCAGCGCCAGATTTCAAGCCGATGAGCTCGAGTTTGTATTTCTCATGCGCAAGTTCAGTCCGAGCGCTGGCGTCGTCGGTAAGGCGTCGGCGGAAGATCTGCCCCTGCTTGATGATCTCGGTCATCTTCGCCTCAAGCGCGACAAGATCCTCGGGGGTGAAGGGACGAGACGGGTCGAAGTCGTAATAAAAGCCGTCCTTCACTGGCGGCCCGATTCCAAGCGAAGTTTCGGGGAAGACCGCTTGCACTGCTTGCGCAAGAACATGTGCGGCGGAGTGACGCAACACAGCCAAGCCCTCCGGCTCACTGGTGCGCACAGGCTCAACCACGTCACCCTCCGCAAGTGGCTGATCAAGGTCCTTGAGCTCCCCGTTTACCCGTGCCACGACGACATCTTTGAACGCGGCACCCTTGAATAGGTCAGCGCCAGTCGTCGAGGAGTCAACTGACTGCTCGGCTCCGTCAACGACAACCGTGATCTGTGCGCTCATGCGGTAAGACTAGCGGCGCGCGGCGATTTATCCCTCAGGACTGTCGCGCAGCCATACTTAACCCATGACCTCGTGGATGCCCCCGTTGCGGGGACGACTTGAAGAACATTTTGTCACCTCACCCGCATTGGTGGGCAATCACCTCGGTGATGCGCACGTGCGGCCACTGTGGGTGTACCTGCCGCCTGCGTATGACGACACCGCCGACCAACAGCTGCCAGTGATTTACGTGATTCAGGGCTACACCGGCCAGGTGCAGATGTGGGCGAACCGAACCCCGTGGCGCAAGAGTTACATCGAAGATGTTGATGACCTCTTCTCCGGCGGCACCACGCCGCCATGCATCGTCGCCTTCGTGGACGCCTGGACGCTCTATGGTGGCTCGCAGTATGTCGACTCCCCTGGCACCGGCAGGTATCACACTTATATGTGCGAGGACATCGTCGGTTATGTGGACAGCACCTTCCGCACCCTCGATTCCCCCGCATCTCGGGCCATCACAGGTAAGTCATCTGGTGGTTTCGGCGCAATGATCACTCCGATGCTGCGCCCAGATTTGTTCAGTCACCTCGCCACACACGCAGGGGATGCGCTTTACGAAGGTTGCTACCTCTCCGAGTTTCCGCAGGCAGCCCGAGCACTTCGCGCCTACGACTACGACGTGTGGGCATGGTGGGAGAAATTCCAGACTCGCAACGGAATGTGGGCGCCAGGAGACCCGGCCGTCATCACCGCGCTCGGCTGCTCTGCCGCCTTCTCCGCAGCCGATGACGGCACCCCGCTGCTGCCGTTTAATCCTCGCACCGGCGAGCTCATCCCCGAATTGTGGCAACGCTGGCTTGACTGGGATCCCGTTCGAATGGTTGACCGATACAGCGATGCCTTGCACTCGGTGTCATCGTTCTGGATCGATAGCGGCACCTCGGATGAGTATTACCTCGACCTCGGTGCCAGCGCCTTCCGAGCTGGATTAGAGCGCATTGGAATTGCCGACGATCGCATTGAGTTTGCGCTTGTTGAGGGTAAGCACGGAGATATGAATCCTCGCTACCCACTCGCCCTCGCATGGCTTGCGGGCCGTTTAAGCCGCTAGTTCTCCGCTGCTGATCATTGGAATCACATGACAGACATCATCGACGTCACACCTAAGCCGCCGTTCGCTGTTTTCGCGGCTTTGGACATCTCCCACGGCTGCGCCAAGCGCCTTACTCAAGGGGCGATCGACGCGGATGATTACGGCGATCCTGTTGAGGTTGCTCAATCATTGGTCGCACAGGGCGCACGGCTTCTGCATGTGGTGGATCTGGACCAAGCTTTTGAACGCGGCAGCAACACCGAAGTTATCGCGGATGTGATCGCCGCAATAGGTGTGCCAGTGCAGGTGAGTGGCGGCATCAACTCGCAGCAGCGCCTCCGAGCAGCCTTTGATGCGGGTGCAATCTGGGTCAATCTTTCCGCCGACAGCCTCCTACAACCCGACTGGGTCGCTGTTGCCCTGGATCAGCACTTGGGTCGACTGTCAGTGAGTCTGGATGTCGATAGCGGCAGCCAAGTAATCGCCCGCGGCAGCAACATTGATGTGGGGCCCTTGCTTGAGGTACTAAATGTTGCGAGTGGTGCGAAGGTGCCTCGTTACATCGTCACGGATGTGGAGGCTGACGGGATGATGTCTGGGCCGAACACCGAGCTTGCCCTTGCAATCGCGCAGGCCTCTGGCGCACATGTGATCTCAAGCGGTGGCATTCGTGATGCCGCTGACGTGGCGGCACTCGCTGCGATGCGCGAGGCCGGTGTTATCGGCGCGGTGATCGGCAAGGCGCTCTATTTGGGATCGCTCAGCCTCGCAGATGCTCACGACGCCGCAGCACTGCGCCGACAAACCTGAGCACCTCTGTGTGCCGTTGCTGAGACAGCCGAGTCCTGCACAAAAGCTCAACAATGCTGGCCACCGGGATATTTATCTTCGTTACGTCTCGAGCCAAACGCGACTGCACCTCAACTCTGGTCGAGTCCCTCGGCTGCTAACACTCCCGCTGCAGCCAGACCGAATCTTCCACTTGGAATCCCCTGGCCATCCAGAATCGGCGACCCTGGACGTTGTGCGCCTCGGTTTCTAGAAACACTCGGGCGACACCGCGGGCACTTGCTGCTGCCATGACCGCCTCCAGCAGTGAGGTTCCGATTCCTTTGCCGCCATCGCGAACATAGAACTCATCTAGCAGTGCCTCAGCCCCGCCAGCCTCCAACGACCAGCCCCAGGTCAGGGCCGCATAGGCACACACACCTTCATCATCTTCCGCCACAAGCACGACTCCATAAGTGTCATCGATAAGAAGTGGCGCAAACGCTCGCTCTACGCGTAGCGGATCACCATCGTTGCCGGAAGTCGCGCTGTGAAGACAAGCCAATTCGACCAGCGGACTCAGGTCATCAATCTGCGCTTTGCGAATAATCACACTCTGACTTTATTCGTCTCAGCGCCAGCCTTCCTAAAGGCGAAGTGTGAGCTAGCGGGAAGTCCGCCACGTGCGTCTCAGAGGTGGTCCGCTAACTCCACAACTCGCTGATGTGACCAACGTGGACGAACAAACCCACACTCGCTGCCGTGATTAGCCAGTAGAGCGGGCGCAGTCGCGGCGCGCGGTACCAACGAATGCCGGCCGGCTTTGGCGCTCTGCCAAGAAGTCCAAGACATGCCAATGCCGTACTGAGCGCAGCTCCGACCACAAAGACAAGCAATTCTCGGTGAACCGATTCAGGCGGGACCAATGTGCTGGCCAAGATGGGGAAGGTCAACCCAACCACCAACAACAGCATGTCAGCGGGTAGCAGCTGGAAGAGCCACGGCAGGTTCGGGAGGCGGTGCCGCCACAACCCAGCAAACCATGCAACTGCATAAATGCCTCCACCGACGTACAGCGCCCAGTTATTGCCGATGACGCTTGCAAGAAGGAATATCAAGATCAGCGAACGCAGAAGGGTGGAGACATGTTGCTGCGTGACGGAGGTGACTGCTGGCTTATCAAAGTTGATGTGGGCCAGTCGACCAGGAACGAGGCGAGCAGCACTCTCCTCCGCAAGCGTTCGCATCACCAAGGCTCCAGCAACCAAGGCGATCAGGCCATGGCGGTGATTCATAATTCCTAGGTCACGGGTGCTGAACAACGTGGTCAGCGAAATCAATCCATGCATCGCCCACGCCCCAATCAGGGGAACCATGACCACATCTGTGATGCGCTCAAACCAACTATCCACCGATCGCGCAGCGGGTCGCCGGATGCTTCTGAACGCGATGGCCAGCATGGAGGGACCCAGGACTAGACCGATCAATCCCAAGGCAAGACGGCCATCCGCCCACGAGAAGTGGGACGCACGAACCGCCGCTGCCATGACAAACAAAAGAATTCCCACCAACGCGGCGAAGCTATCGAATGCACCGATGGTCACCAGCCCAGCTAGAAGTACAAATGCGGGCAAGCCGAACACGGGTCCTGCGGATTGCGCAGCGAGGGTGCCCAACACCACAGCCGCCAGTGGCAGCAGGGACCAGGCAACGCCCACCAGCGCTCGCAGGTACGCGGCGTCGTTCACCACTTTGGCAAGTAGTGGAGATTTGCCAGACACTCTTCTACTTAAGGCGAGAATCGGGGCGTCCAGCACGATAAATGGGGCAAACCCCCACAGGGCAAGGTCATCCCCCGGACCAGAGTCTCCAAGGTCCACCGATGCCGCCGCGGCTGCCCTTAGCTTCTTCACCTCGGTCGCAGAGGATTCCTTAGGCGACGAACCTGAGCCCCCACCTTCGGAACGCCCGGCCGCGCCACCTGAACCACCACCGGCGCTACCTGCGCCGCTGGCTCCGCCGGCGCTACCAGCGGCACCCCCCACTCCACCAGCAGCAGCGCTTGCTGCACTTGCCGCTGCAGCACTTGCCGCTGCAGCACTTGCAGCTGCCGCCGCGGCTGCTGCACCAGCAGCCACCGTCAAAGCAACCGAGGTCGCGCCGGCGCGGCGTACGACAGGACGTGGGCTTGCAATCTCTGGCGTTGCCGGTGGAACAGTGACGTCAACTTGGTAACCAGCGCCACTTAGAGCGTCGGACGTTAACGTTGCCGCATTGCCAGCCGCATCTGCAATCGTCATGGACGTCACTGACCAATGCTGCGTGAGGGCGCTGAGGGGTACCTCGTGTGTTGACGTGAATTCAGCAACTTGCCCGACCTGGCTAACCATCGTCGGCGAAGAATCCGACCACCCGCCACTTCCCTCACCAGTCCCCACGACCACTGAGATTCCATCTTGACCTGAGAAACCCACACCCGAGTCGCGCACCTCAAAGGTGACAGTCACCACGGCAGTTTGCTTGCCCTTGGCAACATCAACCTTGATGGTCAGGTTGGACAAGGTTGGGGCCACGTCGTCCCATACACAATCGCTTGTAACTTCGGATCCCTCGCGAGTGCACGTGTTAACGCCGGCGCCA
>RFTO01000070.1 GCA_009923375.1 Actinomycetota bacterium
CACACCGCTGCGCTTTACCTCGTCGTGGCCCACACCGCTGCGCTTTACCTCGTCGTGGCCGACACCGCCTCGTTCCACATCGTTCTGGCTCACGTCGTCGTGGCCGACGTTGCTGCTCATCGCGCCGCCGTGGGCACTGCATCCGGCTCGCGCATGTACTCCGGCAGTGCAGGAACCGGGCCGCGCTTCACTGCATCATGTGCAGCCATCACTAGGGCTTGCTCGCAGCTGAGAAGTTGTTCGTCATCGGCGATCGCGCAACCAGCAGCTGTGAACACTTCGCTGTAAACCTTGGCCCCATCACCGACGACCAGCAGACCGGCAAACTGCTCGGCTGCCACTGCCGGAGTGATGACCTGCGGAGGTCCGATCATGGATGCGGAAGAGTCGAAGACCGCGCAGTAGACCTCTTTGCGGCGGGCATCGGAGGCCACGAGATACCGCTCGGGACGCATTGCCTGCGGCACTCTCGCTGCGATTGCTGCCAGCGAGCTGACTCCCGATGGCGTGATTCCGAGCACCTGCGCAACGGCGTGGGCATGTGCGAGTCCGATGCGCAATCCGGTGAATGGCCCCGGCCCTATCCCGCACACCACATCGCTGATGTCGTTCGATGCGCAGCCGAACTTTTGGAGTAAATCTTCGATGGCAGGCGCAAGAGCTTCGGCAGGTGAAAGCGGCACGGTGACGCCGATCCAGTCGTCGATCCCGCGCGCGAGTGCGCAGGTGGTGCGCATCACCCCGGCGGTGTCGATCGTCAAGAGCAGCATGGTTGCGAAGGCTACTGCGCGATGCCACTAAATCGGGCTGGCAGAGTCAGCGTGCGGGGGCCCGACTCATCTGTCTCCCCACCGACTGCGGGCCGATCGATATCGATGACGAGGTATGCAGGGTCGTTCACATCGAACACTCGCTGACCCCACTCCACCACCATCGCCGCAGTCGGCAAATAATCATCGAGGTCAAGGGTTTCGAGGTCGTGTGGATCATTTAAGCGGTAGGCGTCCACATGTATGAGCCGCACCGCACCGGCTGCATCAGTATGCAAGCGCGAGATGACGAAGGTGGGAGAAGTGACGGCACTCTCCACTCCCAGACCTGCGGCAATGCCTTGGGTGAGCGTGGTCTTTCCTGCACCGAGCGGCCCGGTCAAGATGACCACATCTCCAGGGCGCAAGAGTGCGCCGATGCGCTCACCGAAAGTGCGCATCTGCGGTGGTGTCTGCGCTGTAACAACCAGCGTCACAGATCGCCGCCGATGCCGCCGCCGACATAAGTGTGCTTCACCCGGCGCCCCAAACGGGCGATGATCTCGTATGCAATCGTGTCGCACTCAAGCGCCCACTCTTGGACTGTTGGCTCGCCATATGTGCCGGCACCGAAGAACACTGCGTGATCGCCGACTCTTACCTCGTGATCTCCAACATCCACCACGATTTGATCCATGCTCACTCGTCCTGCGATGGAATAGCGGCGGCCGTTGATGCTGACCAACGGTTTGTTGCCCGCATTGCGCGGCAGTCCATCGGCGTAACCAGCGGGCAATAGCGCAACTGTGGTCTCGCGATCGGTGACGTACGTGTGTCCGTAACCGATTGCGTGCCCGGCTGGCAGCCGTTTCACATCAATCACCCTGGCGCGCAGAGTCATCGCCGGACGCAGGTGCACACCGGTGTCTTTATCTGTGGACGGCAGTCCGTAAACAGCCATGCCCGTGCGGATCACATCGAAGTTGAGGTCGGGACGGGTGAGTAACGCGGCCGAGTTCGCTAGATGGCGGTAGCGAATCCGGAATCCCGCCTCGTGGGCTTCTTCGCACGCGCGGGTGAACAGTGTTGCCTGCGCATCGATGCTGTCATGTCCGGTGGAATCCGCACACGCCAAGTGCGACCACACACCTGTCACTTCGATATCGCCGGCTTGCTGCAATCTCATCGCATGAGCCATCAATTCATGCCAGTGCGCACCAGGCAGCGCACCTTCGCGGCCAAGGCCCGTGTCCACTGCCAAATGCACCAGCGCCGGCTTTCCAGCAGCGCGCGCCGCTGCAGCGAGAACATCGAGTAACTCGGGCGATGAACTCGACACCTGCACATCTGCGGCAATCGCCTCGACGAATCGCGCATCGCGGGCGTTGACCCACGATAGAAGCAACCCGGTGTCGCCGGCATCACGCAGCTCCAACGCCTCGTCGATGGTGGCCACACCCACCCAAGGCACGCCCGCTGTTCGGGCAGCACCTGCGCAGGCAACAGCGCCATGTCCGTAAGCATCGGCCTTCACAACAACCATCAGCTCCGAGCCGGCCGACATCGCTGTCAACGTGCGGATGTTCGCGGTGATGGCATCGAGGTCCACCACTGCCTCGACGCCATCGCTGTGGGCGAGGAACGCCGTGCTCACCGCTCCGACTCCTGCTGGTCGAGTGCACGCACTGCGGCAGGCAACGACTCCAACACATCCACGGCGGTCACGGGAGTGATTCTCGCGGCTGCCAGGCGCCCAGCAGTGGAATGAACGCGTACGGCATCAAACGCCGCTGCAGCGGCGGATGCGATATCCGGGACATGCCGCGCGGCGCATAGTGAGCCAATCAGCCCGGCCAGCACATCGCCAGTGCCTGCTGTTGCCAGTTCAGCGCCACCGAGAACATCAATCTTCGTCTCGCAGTGCGGCGCAGCAACCACCGTGCCGGCACCCTTCAACACCACCACCGCATTGAGTTCGCGGGCTAATGCTTCAGCGCCAGTGCGTCGATCATCCGAAGGTGACCAACCGAGTTCGGCGGCCTCGCCGGCATGGGGGGTGATGATGGTGATGCCGGCGCGAGCACGCACTGAGTTACGCAGGGATCCTTCGGCTGCCACCAATGCCAACGCCCCGCCGTCGAGCACGAGCACCGCATCCGTTCGCAGGGCTGTCTGCACGAGTGCGCGAGCGGATTCATCATGCGGGTTCAGGCCGCAACCCACCACCAACGCATCGGCGCGCTGCCACAGCGGACCTTCGGTGTTCACATCGGAGACGACATCAGGAAATTGCTGCAGCACAAGCGAACGCGTGAGCAGGTCAGCGCTGACGTGGCCGACATAACCGGCCCCACCTCGGCGAGCACCACCGACGGCGAGCACCGCGGCCCCCGGAAAGGAAGCCGAGCCGACTGCGAGGGCGACAACCCCGCGGGAGTATTTGTGCGCGTTGATCTCAAGCGGCGGCAGGATCATCGTCCTCACCCCTCTCGGCAATCACGTAGGCGATGGCCATGCCGGCATCGTGAGACATAGAGACGTGCCACCTAGTGACGTCGCGGAACATGCATGCTTGCTCAACAGTCCCCGAAGCGACGATCAAGGGCGCCCCCGAATCATCTGTGAGGACCTCGCAGTCGTGCCACGCCAAATCGCCAGGCGCCCCGAGGGCTTTGGCCAGCGCTTCCTTCACTGCGAATCTGGCCGCTAACCGGACCGGCGTGAGCGCGATTCCCTTGTGATCCACGCACTCGCGATCTGTGAACAGTCGACTCTTCATCGACGGGGTTCTCGCCAAGCTCTGCTCGAAACGGGCGACATCCACGATGTCCACCCCGATGCCAATGATCATGGGCGCTGGCCCGAGATCATCCTGAGGTGCCTGTCTTCATCGTGTGACTCCGGCGCCGGCCGATTACTCCACAGTCACTGACTTGGCGAGGTTTCGAGGCATGTCCACGTCGTAACCCTTCGCAGTGGCCATCGCACAGGCGAGAATCTGCAACGGGATCGTGGCCAGCAGCGGCTGCAGCAGAGTCGGAGATTCGGGGATTCGGATGATGTCGTTTGCATAAGGCACCACCGACTCATCGCCTTCCTCGGCGATGACGATTGTCCGGGCCCCGCGAGCGCGAACCTCCTGAATGTTGCTGACGATCTTCTCGTGAAGAACATCGCGGCCGGTCTTCGGTGGCACCACGACAATCACCGGCATACCTTCTTCAAGCAGTGCAATCGGGCCGTGCTTCAACTCGCCGGCGGCGAAGCCTTCGGCGTGCATGTATGCGAGCTCCTTGAGCTTCAGTGCACCCTCCAGGGCCACTGGATAGCCCACATGGCGGCCGATGAACAGCACTGACTTCGCATCGCGCAGCTCATGCGCGATCTTGCGGACGTGCTCGGTGGTGTCGAGCACCAAATCGATACGCCGCGGCATGTCTGCCAACTGCGCAAGCACATCAGAGATCTCGTCGGCGTATTTCGTGCCGTGCACCTGCGCGAGGTACAGCCCGACCAGGTAAGCAGCCACAACCTGCGTCAGGAAGGCCTTAGTGGATGCGACGGCGATCTCGGGGCCGGCGTTCGTATAAAGCACAGCATCAGAATCGCGCGGGATCGTGGCACCGCGGGTGTTGCAGATTGCGAGCACCTTCGCGCCTTGGTCCTTTGCATGGCGCAACGCCATGATGGTGTCCATCGTCTCCCCCGATTGAGAGATGGCGATGACGAGAGTCTCCGATGACACGATCGGGTCGCGGTAACGGAACTCGCTGGCGAGCTCCACCTCACACGGGATGCGCGTCCAGTGTTCGATGGCGTATTTCGCGATCATGCCCGCGTGATAAGCGGTACCGCAGGCAATGACGACGATCTTCTTGATGTTGCGCAGCTCTTGCTCACTGATGCGCAGCTCGTCGAGATTAAGGCGGTTGTCCTTCATCCGACCAAGCAATGTGTCGGCGACTGCCTTCGGCTGCTCGGCGATTTCCTTGAGCATGAACAGCTCGTAACCACCGCGCTCGGCCGCGGCGGCATCCCAGGTGACCTCAAACTCAACGGTGGCCGCTGGGTTACCGTCAAAATCGGTGATCGTGATGTCGCTCGGGGTGATGCAGACGACCTGGTCTTGGCCAAGTTCGATTGCATTGCGGGTGTACTCGATGAAGGCGGAGACATCGGATGCCAGGAAGTTTTCACCCTCGCCGCGGCCGACAACCAGCGGTGAGTTTCGACGGGCGGCAACGACGACATCTGGATGCTCGGCTACAACAGCAACAAGAGTGAATGCACCTGAGAGGCGGCGGCATACTCGGCGCATCGCCTCGGAGAGGTCGCCATCGACGCTGGGAAGAACAATTTGAAGCAGGTGGGCAACCACCTCGGTGTCGGTTTCTGAGTTCAGTTGGATGCCGAGGTTGGTCAGCTCCTCGCGCAACTCGGCGAAGTTCTCGATGATCCCGTTGTGGATGACAGCAACCGTGCCGTCATCGGAGACATGCGGGTGGGCATTCGCGTCGGTCGGTCCGCCATGCGTGGCCCAGCGGGTGTGCCCGATACCGGTGCTGGACAGGGACATCGGGTCGCCAGCGATGATTGTTTGCAGGTTGGCGAGCTTGCCAGCCTTCTTGCGGGTGTCCAGCCCATCGGCGGTCACAATCGCCACGCCGGCGGAGTCATAACCCCGGTACTCCAGCCGCTTGAGCCCGCTCACGACAACGTCGACAGCCTGGCGAGGCCCGACATAACCAACAATTCCGCACATGAGGGTCAGCCTAATGCCCGCTGCATCAACCTAATGTGCTGATGAGGTCGGCAAGGCGCTGTGCCGCCGCGTGCGCGAGTTCCTGTGTCGGTGCCTCGACCATGACCCGCACGAGCGGCTCGGTGCCCGATGGGCGCAGGAGCACACGGCCTTGCCCAGCCAACTCCAGCTCCACCGCAGCCACCTCGGCGCTGACGTGCTCGGAGCTCATCACCACTGCCTTGTCAACGCCTTTAACATTGATGAGCACCTGCGGGAGCTTGGTCACGGTCGCTGCCAGCTGCGCCAGCGTCTGGCCGCTGCGGACGACCTGCGCCATCAAGTGAAGTGCGGTGAGCACTCCATCGCCAGTGGTGGCGTGATCGGCGAGGATCACATGTCCGCTCTGCTCGCCGCCGATGGCGTAATCATTCGCGCGCATCTGCTCGAGGACGTAGCGATCGCCCACAGCTGCTTGGACCTCGGTGATGCCAGCCGCGCGCATCGCCAAGGTAAATCCCAGATTCGACATCACTGTGCTGACGACGGTGTTGCCGCGTAAGGAGCCAGCATCGCGCATCGCAATCGCGAGGATTGCCAGGATGTGATCGCCATCCACGACATTTCCATCGGCATCGACAGCCAGACAGCGATCGGCGTCGCCGTCGTGGGCGATGCCCGCGTCGGCGTTCACCTCGCGGACTGCGCGGATCACATCGTCGAGGTGGGTGGAGCCGCAATCGGCATTGATGTTCAGGCC
>RFTO01000008.1 GCA_009923375.1 Actinomycetota bacterium
CACGGACTGCGTCGTAGCCGAGATAGCCGACTAGGCCGCCAGTCAGCGGCGGTAGACCCGGCAGTCGAGGCGAATGCAGCAATTCAAGTGTTTCGCGTAAGGCCGCCAATGGTGCTTGTCCAGCAGGTAAACCCGCCGGTGCGCGACCCACCCACACTGCCCGCCCATTGCGCTCGGTCAGCATCGCCGGGCTTCGGACACCAATGAACGACCACCGCGACCATGTGTCGCCGTTAGCACTCTCCAATAGGAATGTGCCTGGGCGATCCCCCGCAAGGGCTTGGTAAAGACCCAGGGCCGTATGACCGTCCGCAATCAAAGTGCGCACCACCGGAATCACGCGATGTGTGCGAGCAAGCTCGCGGAATTCATCCAAGGTTGGTGCCACACAACCATCAGCGTTCATCATGGCCGCACTCGTTGTCGTCTTCACAGCTTGTCCAACAGAGCCGACGATCGACTGGTGTCTACTTGCACAGCCAGGCTTTCGCTGCGCTCTGGCGCCCCAGCATCGCCGCACATTGCAAGCCAATTTGCGAGCAACCTGTGACCGCCTTCGGTCAACACGCTCTCTGGGTGGAATTGAACGCCTTCAATTGGCAGCGTTCTGTGACGGACCGCCATCACGATGCCGTTCTCAGTGCGACCAGTGACTTCAAGTTCTTCATTGATCGTGTCGGCCTCAATGGCCAGCGAGTGATAACGAGTGGCTCGAAATGGTTGCGGTAAACCTGCGAGCACCCCCGCTCCCTCATGCAGCACCATGCTGGTCTTTCCATGCATCAACTCGGGTGCGCGGTTAACAACTGCGCCATACATCTCACCGATCATCTGATGACCGAGGCACACACCCAACACTGGCAACGATCCTGCGACCTCCGCCAAGATCTGGGGTGCGTTTCCGGCGGCACTCGGAGTGCCCGGGCCGGGCGAAATCATCAAGCCGTCGTAACCCGACACGTCGGTGGAACGAGCGACATCGTTGCGGATGACATCAACCTTGGCGTCAAGTTGCTGAAGGTATTGCACGAGGTTGAACACGAAGGAGTCGAAATTGTCGATGACGAGGATCGAGACCATCGCACCCCTCCTTCACTTCGGCGTCTCAGTCGCTGCTGAGGTTGGAGATTCTCCCAATTCAACGGCCGCTGCGCTACTCCACCCACCTCTTATGCCCATGACGCTCGGCCCACGCCTTGGGTGTGAATCGCAACAAGCCCGCGAAGTTAACCCAATAACCGAGTGAGGAACTCACGGGTGCGTGGCTCGCGCGGGTGTCCGAACACCTCTGCGGCTGGGCCTTCCTCGACGATGCGCCCTTGGTCCAGAAACAACACCCAGTCGGCCACATCCCTAGCGAAGCTCAGCTCGTGCGTCGCCATAATGATCGAGGTTCCCTGGCTCTTCAGGTCGCGGATGAGTTCAAGAACCTCGCCGACCAGCTCAGGGTCCAGGGCCGAGGTGACCTCATCGAGGAGCAGCACCTGTGGTTCGAGGGCGACAGCTCTCATGATGGCTGCCCGTTGCTGTTGGCCGCCGGAGAGCTTGTCGGGATACGAATCCGCGAAATCCGCCAAACCGATACGTGCGAGCAACGCGTTGGCGCGCATGTCCGCTTCGGCTGCGGGGATCCCCTTCACATTCCGCAATGCCAAGGTGATGTTCTGGCGCACACTCATATGCGCGAACAAGTTGTACGCCTGGAAGACCAATCCGATTTGCCGGCGCACCTCATCTTGGTTCACGCGCGGATCAGTGATGTCGTTCGAGCCGAGAAATATCTCCCCGTCACTCACTTGCTCAAGGAGGTTGATGCACCGCAACAGAGTTGATTTACCCGAACCTGATGATCCAATCAGCGCAACGATCTGCCCGCGGTAGAGCTCCAGATCGATGCCGCGCAACACGGGCTGACCATCGAATGCCTTGTGTACACCCACTGCGTGCAGCACCATCTCGCGTAATTCCACGGTCACAAAACACCGCCTGCTTGCTCGCGCTTGGCGAGCCTGGCAGTGAACCAATCAGCGAGCCGGACAGTTGGAACCGCGAGCAGCACGAAACAAAGCCCCGCCAGGACATATGGAGTGAAGTTGGCGAAGTGGGACACCTCAATCTGTGCGCTGCGCACTGCGTCAACTGCGCCGAGCACCGAGATGAGTCCCACGTCTTTCTGCAAAGAGACGAAGTCATTCATCAAAGGCGGAGCGACTTTGCGGAATGCCTGCGGCAGCACAACCAGCCGCATCGACTGCGCGTACGTCAGACCCAGTGAGCGGGCGGCTAACCGTTGGGAGGGATGTACGGCTTCGATCCCTGCACGGAAAACCTCGGCGACATACGCCGAATATGTGAGGATCAAAGCAACCGTTCCGAGCACTTCGGCAGGCACCCGTCCCAGGAATGCGATGCGCAATCCGGGGATGCCAAATCCCACGAGGTAGAGCACGATGATCAGCGGCATTCCCCGGAACACATCGACATACGCCCGCACGAGCAGTCGCACGGGAGTGAAGATCGGCGCACGCAGAGTCCGCAGTAACGCCAAAGTGAGGCCCACGACCAAGACACCAATCGACGAGTACGCCAACACCCGCAGGTTCAGCCAGAGCCCATCGACCACTTGCGGTAGTGCGGCACGTGCAGTCGCCGCATCGAAGAAGGACTGGTGAACCCGTGGCCAACCGGGCGATTTGACGAGTGCGAACCACACCACTGCCGCAAACGCGAGGGTGGAAGCCATCGACACCAAGGTTGAGCGCTGTTTGCGTTGATGACGGAAAGCACGACGACCCTGCTCAACTTCGCTGAGTTGGGCAGGGCCGCCGGTGATCGTCATGGTGTTGATGTTCGTGGGCTTAACGAGTCGAGAGCAGATTCGCGATCGACCGGTATTGCGTAATTACTTCAACACCGGTGCACCAGCGGAGGTGGTGAGCCACTTCTCCTCTAGGGCCGCAAGCGTGCCATCGGCCTTAAGCGCGTCGACCGCTGCGCTTACCTTTGCGGTGAGGACGCTGCCCTTGTCGAGTACGAGGCCGAACTCATCGCCCTTGGTCGCAGTCGGCAACTGTCCGACAATCTTGCCACCGGTGAGGTCGGCGTTTGCCTCATAAAGTGCAGTCGGCAGATCGAGAACGAGCGCGTCAACCTGGCCGTTCTTCAACGCGGCGACGGCATCGTCGTTGGAGTTGAATGCCAATGCCTTTTGTGTCGGCTTGATGACATCGGTGATTGCGGCATAAGAAGTCGTGCCGGTTTGAGCTCCGAGCAGAACTGACTGGAGTTCGGCGATCGAGGTTGCCTTGGCAGCCTTGTTACCCGCGAGGGTGACGACGGTCTGGGTGGTTTGGTAATACGGCGAGGAGAAGTCGACATTCTTCTTGCGGTCATCGGTGATCGAATACTGCTGTAAGTTGAAATCGAAGGTCTTCGGTCCGGGCGCAATCGCCTGATCAAAGGTTGTCCGCACCCACACAACGTCAGCCTTGTTGAAACCGAGCTTCTCTGCAACGGCATAGGCAACAGCGGCCTCAAAGCCCTTGCCGCTCTCAGGCTTGTCATCGAGCACCCACGGGGCGTAAGCAGGCTGACCCGTGCCCACCGTGAGCTTGCCGGCGGTCACCGTCTGCAGATCCGACGGGTTCGCCGATTCTGCCGAGTTGGTGTTGCCACTTGAGCACGCTGCCATCGTGGCGATCAAGACTGCAGCAAGGGCAGCGGAAGTGCTGCGTGAGATTCTGGTCATCGATGTTTTCGTAAGCATGCGTTCTCCTCAGCGGGCGAAGCCTTGGGGTGCCACAAGGGGTGCCACAAGGGGTGCGAAGCGGTGAGTCGAAGCCTAGTGAATGAGGTACTTACCGCGAAACGCGAGCGCACGTGGCTGCGAGACGTGTGGAGACTAGGGGAATCGAACCCCTAACCCCTGCCTTGCAAAGGCAGTGCTCTACCAATTGAGCTAAGTCCCCGGCGGGCGCGCACGTGACGTGCGATGGGGGAATTATCGCAGGCGCAATCCGCCGGGCGAGCAGCAGGTCGCTTACAGGCGAGACTCGGGCAAACGCAGAGCACGAGTGCCGTGGTCAGCGCAAATCAGGTTCGGTGGTGGCTTCTTCCCAAAGATCGGCCTCGGCCTTACGGCCGGTGACAGCGCGCCAGATGGCGACCCCGATAGCAGCGAGTGCGGCGAGACCGAAGAGTTTCTTCATGGGCGACAGTGTAAGTCTAGATTCTGCGATAATTCCGAGGTATGGAAGTTTTGTCCGTCTCCACCCCACAGGAGTTCCTGGAACTCACGAGTGGATTTCGCGCCGCGGAGCCTTATCTCACCAATGTCATCGGTTCAATCGCCGTGGGAGTCGTCAGCGGCCGCGAGTACGAGTCGTGCCACTGGTGGATCGCTCGCGAGGGGTCGGAGATCGCTGGTATCGCCGTGCGTACCGCTCCCCACAATCTTGTGCTCTCGCCGATGGAGGATGCGGCACTGGCTGCACTAGCGGCGTCGGTCACCAAAACCTTCCCGCATCTGCCCGGAGTCTCCGGGGCGCCGGCGCACACAGCTGCATTTGAACGGCTTCTATGCCCCGCGGAGTCGAAGGTCACCATGCAAGATGTCGTATACATCATGCGCGACTTCACACCTGCAACGGCGCCTGGCGCGAGCCGGCGCACCAATGCAAGCGATGCAGACATGTTGTTGGAATGGTCGCAGCTCTTTGCCAAGGATGCGGGGATTCCCATATTCAAGGCTGCGGCCGCCGTAGATCGCTTGCTCGCAGCGGGTTGGATCTGGGAAGTCGACGGTGAGCCCACTGCGATGGCTGGACATGCATTCTTAGTTGGCGAACCTGGCAGCGTCGTGGGCCGCGTCGGCCCGGTGTTCACACCTATGCAGCACCGGCGGCGTGGTTATGGCGCGGCGGTCACATCGGCTGTGGTGGAACATCTACAAGGCGTGTGCGATCACATCATGTTGTACGCCGACGCACTGAATCCGACGAGCAATGGTGTTTACCAACGCCTCGGTTTCGTTGAGTATGCGCAGTTGCTCGAGGTCGAGTTCACCTACACCTGATTTCGGTGGAAGACGCTAGTTAGCAGCAGTGATGCCCAGCAAACCCTCTGGAGCGCAGGACCACTTAGTCGTGGCTGTGCTGACCTTCTCATAGAAGTTTGTCGTCACCACATCGCGCGTTCCTTGTCGGACATGAACGCACCAGGACCGACCTCGATCTGCGAAGCTGCCGTTCACAAAGGTCGTTCCCTTGGGCAGTTCCACAGCAAGGCGCGCGGTCTCTGCCTGGTTGGCCGCACCGATGAACAACAACGAGACACCCCCGATTTTGATGTCACCGCTGGTGATTCCCAAGGTGCGCCCATTGAGGTAATCCCGCACCGCCGCCGGAGCCGATGGCGTGCTCGGCCGAGAAGTCAGCCGAAACTTTCCACTGATAGCGCCGATGCCGACGAGTAGAACTGCGACGACAGTCAAGCCGATGACGGTGTTCAAGCTAAGCGCCTTGCCAACAACACGACGTCGAGGCGTTGCATTGAACAACGCGCCAATGGGTGACGACTGCCGAGCAGCCCTCGCTGCTTCAGCCTCCGGGGATTCATGCAGGTAATGCTGGCGCTCATTCACAGTTGCAGTATGCCGCATCTTGGCGGGTCCTTGTCTCGGAGATGCGCGCACGCGGACGACGACTTAACTGCAGTTGGGCAAAAGATGTATCCAGAGTCGGTGGGCCTAGGAGGACTTGAACCTCCGACCTCTTCCTTATCAGGGAAGCGCTCTAACCGCCTGAGCTATAGGCCCGAGTCTGGACAACGATGGACAAGATTACCGCAGGCGTAACACGTCAGGTTCGTCAGGTACGCGAGGGTCAATGACCACCGTTGGTGACCGCGCACTGGCCAGCCGAGACCGCGCGCTTACCTAGTTTTGGGCGAGGTCGACCTTGATCCCACCGGTGTACTTAACCGTGAGGTTGTAAATCATGGCGTAAAGCGCTGCGCCCACCGTGGTGGTGACGATCTGCACAGCGACCACGATTAGACCTAGGCCGAAGGTACGCAGCAGGCTGAAGAAGGAAATTCCACTGCCGCCGCTGAACACATCGCCGAAGGTGCTGAGGATTGCATCGAACACTCCGGTGGCGGCCAGGAAAACCCACACGACCATGAACACCACCAATAGTGACACCCCTAACGCTAGGGAGACGATGAATGCAGTTCGAGCCGTGGTCCAGGGATCGATCCGCTTCAGCACCACGAGCGATCCTGCTGAGTGAGCCGCTGGCACCTGCGCTGACGGATTCATCGCGGCGCTCACTCGCTAGCTTCCTCGTCAGTCACCAAAGTTTCGTCACCACTTGCTGGCTCTGTATCCGCTGCGAGTACCTCAGTTGATTCTGCAGATTCAACGCCGTCGATTTCCTCTTCACCATCGTCGCCATCTTCAACTGCGGATGCTTGACTGCGGGCCACTGCAACCACTTGTGCGTCACCGCCGACACCCATGAGCCCAACTCCCATGGTGTCTCGACCCGTCGCCCGAATCTCACTGACTCGGGTACGGATGACGATGCCATTGCTGGCAATCGCGAAGATCTCATCTTCCACATCCATAACCAACGCGCTGACGAGACTTCCGCGATCTTCAACCAAACGCATGGCTCGGACGCCGAGTGTGCCGCGACCCTTCGCATTCCATTCGGTCACCGGCGTGCGCTTGCCGTAGCCACCATCAGTGACCGTCACGAGATACGAATCCTCGGTAACCACCTGCATGGACAGCAACTGGTCATCCCCGCGGAAACGCATACCGATAACACCTGCTGCAGGTCGACCCATCGGTCGCAAGGTTGCATCGTTGGCAGTGAAGCGAACACTCATTCCCTTGCGCGAGATGAGCATCAAGTCGTCCTGCTCTTCCACCAGGGCAGCCGAGATCACTTCGTCGTCCTCATGCAGACCGATGGCGATCAGTCCGCCCGAACGGTTGGTGTCGTAATCCTGAAGGCGCGACTTCTTCACTTGGCCCTGCTTGGTGGCCAAAACGAGATAAGGAATCGCCTTGTAATCCTCGATCGCGAGCACCTGACAGATTTGTTCATCGGGTGCGAACGCCAAAAGATTGGCGACGTGCTGGCCGCGTGCGTCGCGGTTGGACTCTGGCAACTGGTAAGTCTTGCAGCGGTAGACGCGACCCTTATTGGTGAAGAACAACAGCCAGTGGTGCGTGGTGGTCACGAAGAAGTGCTCGACCACATCGTCTTGGCGAAGTGCGGCACCCTTGACCCCGCGACCTCCGCGACGTTGGGCGCGGTAAGCATCCGCCTTGGTTCGCTTGGCGTAACCGCCACGAGTGATGGTGACGACCATGTCTTCTTGTGCGATGAGGTCCTCATCGTCGATCTCACCCTCAGCGGCGATGATCTGCGTGCGTCGCTCGTCGCCGAACTTAGCGACAATCTCGCCGAGTTCTTCGCGGATGAGCTCGCGTTGGCGCTCGGGGCTCGCCAAGATTGCCTGGAAGCCAGCGATGGCGGCCATCAACTGGTCGTATTCCGATTGCAGTTCATTGCGCTCCAGGGCGGCGAGCTTGCGCAACTGCATGTCCAGGATCGCACGCGCTTGCAGCTCATCGATGGTCAGCAGATCCATCAAGCCGTTCTGCGCTTCGGATGCGGATGAAGATGCGCGGATGAGTGCGATGACCTCATCGATTCGATCGATGGCCGCAAGCAATCCGCGCAGAATGTGGGCGCGCTCCTCGGCCTTACGCAAGCGGTATTGCGTGCGGCGGACAATGACTTCAACCTGGTGGGTGATCCACAAGCGGATGAAATGGTCGATGCTCAATGTGCGAGGCACTCCATCGACCAAAGCCAAAGTGTTTGCGCCAAATGTCTCCTGCAACTGCGTGTGCTTGTAGAGCTGGTTCAGCACCACCTTGGCAACCGCGTCGCGCTTGAGCACGATGTCGAGGCGCAGTTTGCCGCCGGCAGATTGATCGATCACATCGGCCAACCCCGTCACGCGACCCGACTCCGCCAACTCCGCAATCTTGGCCAACATGTTGTCGGGGTTAACCTGGTAAGGCAGTTGAGTGACGCGCAAGATTGTGCGACCGCGGGCGTCCTCTACAACCTCCACCACACCGCGCATCGTGATGAGTCCGCGGCCAGTGCGTTGTGCTTGCTCGATCCCGCGACGGCCGACGATCAACCCGGCGGTCGGGAAGTCAGGGCCAGGGATGCGTTCCATCATCGCAGCGAGAGTGGTCTCGCGATCGGCCTCTGGATTCTCTAGACACCACTCAACAGCTGCTGCCACCTCACGCAGGTTGTGCGGCGGGATGTTGGTGGCCATACCGACAGCAATGCCGGCACTGCCGTTGACGAGCAAGTTCGGGAAGCGACTCGGCAGAACCGTGGGCTCCATGTTCTTGCCGTCGTAGTTCGGGACGAAATCAACCGTCTCTTCATCGATGTCGCGCAACATCTCCATCGCAAGCGGCGCCATCCGACACTCGGTGTAACGGCTGGCCGCGGCGCTGTCATTACCCGGCGATCCGAAGTTGCCTTGGCCGGAGACAAGTGGATAGCGCAGGATCCACGGCTGTGTTAGACGCACCAAGGTGTCATAAATCGCGCTGTCACCGTGGGGGTGGTAGTTGCCCATGACCTCGCCGACCACGCGGGCGCTCTTGTTATACGAGCGGTCTGGGCGGTAGCCACCGTCGTACATCGCATAAAGAACGCGACGGTGCACGGGCTTCAATCCATCGCGCACATCAGGCAATGCGCGAGACACAATGACGCTCATCGCATAGTCGAGATATGAACGCTGCATCTCAACTTGCAAGTCAACCGGTTCGATCCGATCGCTGGTGGTGAGCTCCGATGAGCCAGTCACATCAGTCACAACAATGTCCTTGTCTTAGATGAATCAGATGTCGAGGAAGCGCACGTCGTGCGCATTGCGTTGGATGAATGTTCGTCGGCTTTCAACATCCTCACCCATGAGAACGCTGAAAAGTTCGTCTGCTTGCGCGGCATCATCAAGAGTGACCTGCAATAGCACCCGGCGATCGCGGTCCATCGTGGTCTCTTTCAGTTCCTGCCAATTCATCTCACCCAGACCCTTGTAACGCTGGATCGCTTCTTCCTTCGGCAGGCGGCGTCCGACCTCTTGACCCGCGCGGATGAACGCGTCGCGCTCACGATCGCTGAAGGCGTAATCAGGTTGTTCGCCTCGACCAGACCACTTGATCTTGTACAGCGGCGGCTGGCCCAGATACACGTGCCCCTGCTCGATCAGCGGTCGCATGAAGCGGAACAACAAGGTGAGCAACAGGGTGCGGATGTGTTGTCCATCAACATCGGCGTCGGCCATCAAGATCAACTTGTGGTAGCGCAGCCGGTTGATGTCGAACTCTTCCTGCACACCGGTGCCTAGTGCGGATGCAAGTGCAAGCACCTCGGTGTTTTGTAAAACCTTGTCAATGCGGGCCTTCTCAACATTCAAGATCTTTCCGCGGATGGGCAAGATCGCTTGGTGGTTCGGGTCGCGGGCTTGCTTGGCTGAACCGCCGGCGGAGTCTCCCTCCACCACGAACAGCTCGCACAACTCAGGCTCATTAGACGAGCAGTCGGTGAGCTTGCCGGGCAAACTGCCGGAACCGAAGAGTCCCTTGCGTCCACGGGCTAGGTCTCTTGCCTTACGCGCGGCCATGCGTGCTTGCGCTGCCGACACCGCCTTACGAGCGATTTCCTTGCCCTCCGAAGGGTTCGCCTCGAACCACGCCGCAAGGTTCTCGTTCACAACCTTCTGCACGAACGACTTTGCCTCGGTGTTGCCCAACTTGCTCTTGGTCTGACCTTCAAACTGCGGCTCGGCCAACTTCACCGAGACAATCGCTGTCAGCCCTTCACGGATGTCCTCACCGGACAGCTTGTCGTCCTTCTCCTTGAGCACGCCCCACTCGCGCGCGAACTTGTTCATCAGGGTTGTCATCGCCGCGCGAAAACCCTCTTCATGGGTGCCGCCCTCGGTGGTGTTAATCGTGTTGGCGAATGTGTAAACACTCTCGGTGTAACCGGAGTTCCACTGCAGGGCCACCTCTGCGGAGGTGCGCTTGTCAGCAGCCTCCGACTCGAAATACAAAACCGTCGGGTGAGCAGCACCCTTGCTTGTGTTCAAATGCTTCACGAAGTCGGCGATGCCGCCGTCGTATTTGTACGACACTTCCCGACGCCCGACTGTCTCGGTCTCGGCATCTGCGGTGCCGTCGGCATTCACCTGAATTGCGCCGGGCCGCTCATCCACCAACGTGATGGTCAATCCGCGGTTGAGGAACGCCATCTCCTGAAAGCGGCGGGACAGAGTGGTGAAGTCGTAAACCGTGGTTTCGAAAATTCCACCATCGGCCCAGAATGTCAACGTGGTGCCGGTTCGATCGGTGGCTCCGCATTTCTTCAGCGGGGCAGTCGGTGCACCATGTGCGTAACTCTGCGTCCACACGCTGCCCTCGCGGTGGATTTCAACATCGAGGTTCGTACTAAGCGCGTTGACCACGGAGACACCAACACCGTGCAACCCACCAGAGACGGAGTAACCCCCGCCGCCAAACTTTCCGCCCGCGTGGAGCACTGTCAAGACGACCTCAACTGCTGGCTTCTTCTCAATCGGGTGCATGTCAACCGGGATTCCTCGGCCGTTGTCTTCCACTCGCACACCGCCATCGGCGAGCAAGACCACCGTGATGTGGGTACAGACACCCGCGAGCGCTTCATCAACTGAGTTGTCCACGACTTCGTACACCAAGTGGTGCAAACCGCGCTCACCCGTGGAACCGATGTACATGCCGGGGCGCTTGCGCACTGCATCGAGACCTTCGAGAACCTGGATGGCACTTGCGTCGTACGACACAACAACCTGCTTTCACGAGCAATCTGACCGCCCAAGAGGCGGATATGGCGTCAGCACGGGCACTGCCTTCCCACTGTGGTCACGCCAACAGCCCGTGAAGGCGAGGCTCTGACGGCAGCCTGTCGCACGGATTTCTGGGTTAAGCGGTGTCGTGCCTGGAGTTACCTGCGCGTGATTCCGCGACACTGTGAGCGGTCGAGCCGGGTTGCCCTGCACGTGCGGAGCTTGTGTGGTGCCTGTGTGTCATACGCGGGGGTGGTGCCTGTGTGTGGTGCCTGTGTAGAGGGATCACGCGAGGTGGTTCCAGTCTAGTCGTTTTTTGGGTCACTGTGCGTTTAAGGCACGTAAACGGCACGCAAAGCGCCGCGACTGGCTTACCTGTGGGTACCCACAGAAGTTGAGTGTTCGCAGCAATTCACGCGATTTAGGGCGCTTGTCCGCAAAATGCGGCATATGGAGTACTTATCCGTGCTTATCCGTAGGTGTCGCGGGGGCCCCTGCCAGGCACATGCCGCGCACCATGCCGCCAGGTTGGCGCCGAAGGCGCCAAAATTCGTATCTGGACCTCAAATCCGGCACCCAAATCCTCAGTCAATCGCTGGCATAGGGTGCTGCTCAGCAGGCGTAACTGGGTGGCCCACGTGGTGGAATCCGTGCGGACTACCACCTGAGCCAGGCTCAGTCCGGTGCTGCCGTGGTTCCTCACCTCAAAGGCCTCGATGACGCTGTGCGCGGCAATGTCTGCGCCGACGATGCTCGGCCAGCGCGAGATGACGCCTGCAACATTCACCTGCCCCTGCCAGCCAAGCTCGGTGACCAGATTCGTCACCGCACTGCCGAGTAGCGCTGGGTCTCGAGCATCCGGTCCCGCTCCACTGAACGTGGGCTCACCTGGGTCGCCCGCGGAGTGGTGGCGAGTGGTGAAGCCGCCAGAGCGTGTGGCGCTGCGCGAGAAACCCCGAGTATGTGATCGTGCGCGTGCTAACGCTGCTCTGGCGAATTCAATAGCACGGTCGTCGTCAGTTCTCTGGGAGTCAGGCACGTCTGCAACCGCTGGGACCCGCTCAGACATCTGCCTCACCACCCTCACGCGCAATCGCTAATGACACGGACGCCAGTTGCCGGGGCACATCGTCGGCGACCGCAACGGTGATGATGACCTGTTCCACTCCCTCAATTGCCCCGGCAAGGCGCTCACGGCGGATCACGTCAAGTTCGGCGAACACATCGTCGAGGATCAACACCGGATCGTCTCGGTGATGCTCCCTCAGCACATCGAAGCAGCCAAGTTTCATCGCCAACACCACCGACCACATCTCCCCGTGGCTCGCGTATCCCTTTGCAGGGTGCTCCCCCAACATGATCGTCACATCGTCCCGCTGTGGTCCGACAAGCCCAACCCCGCGGCGTAATTCATCGCCGCGACGCTCCGCTAAATCCGCGAGATACGCCTGTGTCGCCGCGGCTTCAGACACATGTGCAGTCCCATATTCATCGAGATTGTCGGCGAGCAACTTTCCGATGTGGCTGTTGTAAGCCTCGTACACCAAGCTGCAGTTCTTCCCCGAATCGGATATCTGAGCGTGCCTGGTTTCAAGATGCCCTTGCATCACTCGCAATGTGTCAAGGCGGCCCAACAACATGCGCGCGGCCAGCGGCGCGAACTGCACATCCCAGACGTCCAAGGTGGTTTCTAAAGACTCTCGGGAGCTCTGCTGCTTCATCGCGGACGGCGAAGATTTCAGCAATGATGCACGTTGTTTAAGTGCGCGGCTGAAGTCAGCCATCACTGATGCGAATCGGGGGTAGCGCGCCACTAATAGCTCATCGACAAACGCTCGTCGGACCGCCGGATCACGACGAACTAAGTCGAGATCTTCTGGTGAGAACAGCACAACCCGGACAAGACCTAGTAACTCACGGCTGCGTGTGAGTTTGTTCCCGTTAACGGATGCAACCGATGCTTTACCCGCGGTGAGAATCACCTCTGCTGTGATGTCGCGTTCCTCCACCCGCGCCCGCGCCCTGATATTCGCCTGCAGGCAGCCTGAGCGCACGAGAGCGGAATCGTTTGTGACGCGGTGGCTGCCTAGCCTTGAGAGATAGACGATCGCTTCAGCGATATTCGTCTTGCCTACGCCATTGCGGCCGACGAGCACCGTCACACCCGACTCGAACTCCGCTGTGAAATGGTGCCATGAACGGTAATCATCCAGCGAGATCGCCAGAAGGCGCATCGTGTTAGCCCTGTGTGTTCTACAGGCGGCTGGGTGCGATGAGGTGTTTGAAGTTGTCCACCACATCCGCATCCATGCCGGCAGCGCCTTGCAACATGGCGATGCGGCGGCTGTCGGTCATGGAAAGTGCAGTGATCGGTGCGTTAACCACATTCACTCCATCGATGAGGTAATCCGCATTGAAGACGATGTACTCCACCCCTTCACCAGAAACAACGCAATCGATGACCTCGCGGGCGCTGCTGTTCTCACCACTAGCCGACAGTGTGATGGTTGACTCGGTGAAATCCAGGCGCATGTTGTTGATCATGGTTGTGCGGCTTGCCGCGATGGTGTTGACGCGCTTGGCTGCTTCCATGAGATCGGCTGAATCGAAGCGGACAGTCGTTGTGGAAGCCTGCGGGATGATGTGTTCGTACTCGTTGAATTTCTCACCCATCAGCTGCGTAATGGTGCGGCGATCGTTCGCTTCAAAGCCGATGTAGCGTCGGTTCTTCGGGTCGGCGTCGAAATAAAGATCGACACTCTCAGCTGATGCCAATGCGCGGGCAATGTCGTTGAATGCCCGCGCCGGCACGAGCACCTGAATGTCGTCAAGAGTGGTGTTCGCCGACCAACCAACTTCACGAAGGGATAGCCGGTGACGGTCGGTGGCGACGAGGCGAATGTGGTTCCCGCGGAATTCAACATGAATACCTAAAAGGTCGGCGCGGGCCAAGGATTTACCAGCGGCGACGGCCACCTGGCCAACAGCGCCAGCCAAAGTGGCACCTGGCACAGAGCCACACGCTGCGGGCATGTCCGGGAGTTGAGGAAATGTAGATGCGTTAGCGACGGGGAGTTGGAATTCAGCTCGCCCGCAGGTGACCTTCACTCCGTTGTCATCGATATTCATCACCACAGGCGCATTTGGCAGCATCCGAACAACTGCCTGTAATAGTTGACCAGAAATTAGGACACTTCCCGGGGTATCAATGTCAGCGGCAATATGAATATCACTAAGGGAGTCACCATCGAAGGTGGTGATGACGAGGGGTTTCACATTTGAGGTGTCGATACTGAAGAGAACATTGCGTAACACTGGGTTGGTTGGTCGCGCGGGTAAAGTGCGAGAAACCCAGCCGATGGCATCGACTAATGCATCGCGTTCGACTCGAATCTGCACAGCTGCTCCTAAAAGTCACACACCATCGCGATAGCGAGAAATCCCTCGCGCCAACGGCGTAATCGTGGCACAGCCCTGCTGCTTCGGATACTGCTGCTACCCCAGCGTTGGGGAATTGATTGATATCCCCGGATTGTGCTCAATGTTTAGATCCCAAGCCCGGTGGCGATTGGGTTAGTGGTATTTGCAAAAGTTGTGGGGTTCGCTAATTTGATGACTAGTGAGTTCACCGCCATGTCAGCCAGGAAGGTCCCGTAAGGTAAAAAATCCGTTCTTGATGTTTTCCACCAGCCGCCGGCAGTGGTGTTTTAAATCTGGTCATATAGATATGGGATTAGTAGTAGTAATAAGTGGTGTGGATGATGTGGACAAACACCAGATCCTGCGGCGCGTCTCGTGTACGTCGAGATATCCCCACTGTGGACAGTTGTGGGGAAAAATCTGGACGACTACCCACAGCCATGTGTATGAAACACCCTCATATCGACTTAGTTTGCGACACACCGAGAAGTTATCCCCAGGCCGCAGCAGGATTTATCCCCTCAAAACCCATTTATCCACAGTTTCCACAGGGGTGTGTGGATAGTCGGATTATTCAGGTGTGAAAGCGTGTCGCAGGACACTGATTACATACTCTGCTGGCTGGACTTTTTAATCAGGCTGGTGAGCTCAGTGACCTGGTTGTACACACTTCGGCGCTCAGCCATCAAGGTGCGAATCTTGCGGTCGGCGTGCATGACGGTGGTGTGATCGCGATTTCCGAACTGCTGGCCAATTTTAGGCAGCGACAAGTCGGTCAGTTCTCGACATAGATACATCGCGATCTGTCTGGCTGACACCAACACTCGGCTTCGAGATGAGCTACAGAGATCATCCATTGTGATCGCGAAGAATGCAGATGTTTGGTGCATGATCGTCGCCGAGGTGATCTGGTGGCTTCGCTCAACCACGAGGTCCTTGAGTACAACCGAGGCAATGTCCATATCCACCGGTTGGCGGTTCAGGCTCGCGAACGCCATGATTCGGATAAGCGCACCTTCAAGCTCCCGGATGTTGCTGGAGATCTTTCCTGCGACGAACTCCAAGACCTCGGGCGGAACTGTGAGCCGATCTGCGGCGCTCTTCTTGCGCAAAATAGCGATACGGGTCTCGAGGTCAGGCGGCTGCACGTCGGTGGTAAGCCCTTGCTCGAAGCGGGAGAGCATTCGGTCCTCAAAGTCTTGCAATTGCTTGGGCGGCAAGTCCGAGGTGATGACGATCTGCTTATTCGCGTTGTAAAGACTATTGAATGTGTGGAAGAACTCTTCCTGGGTTTGTACTTTACCTGAAAGGAATTGGATGTCGTCGATCAGCAGTACGTCGACATCGCGATAACGGCTCTTAAAAGTTGACGCCTTGTCGTCACGGATGGAATTGATGAAGTCGTTGGTGAATTCTTCGCTGGAGACATAACGCACTCGAGTGCCAGTGTGAAGGGTGCGTGTGTAGTGGCCGATGGCGTGCAGTAAGTGCGTCTTACCAAGGCCAGATTCGCCGTAAATAAACAGCGGGTTGTAGGCACGGCCTGGTAATTCAGCTGCCGCAGCTGCCGCAGCGTGTGCAAAGCGGTTACTGGATCCGATCACGAATGTGTCGAACTGATACTTGGGATTCAAGCGAGATGATTCAGCGCGACCAGCGCTTGGGTGTGCTGGGGCGGGGATGGCGGATTCTGCCTGACGGGTGGACCCAAAAGCCGAAGCCGCAGGCACATCGCCCACATCGCCAAAACCTGCATCCAGCGACTGATCATCTTCAAAAACTTCGACGCCATCAGCCAGCGATGCATCGACGGTGACGGCAATACGCAGTTCACGCTTGTATTCCTGGCTGAGGACATCGCAGATGATCGATCGCATGCGCGTTTCAACAATCTGCTTGGTGAAGTCATTTGGAACTGCGATAACCGCGGTGTCTTCGACCAGCGCAATCGGCTTTGTCATCCGCAGGAAGGCGCGGTGTTGCGCTGCCAGACCGGTTTCGTCCATCCGATTCATGGCGTGTGCCCACACGTCGGCAAGGTTCGTGGCGGTGGTGTCAGTCATGATGTCCTCGCAAAGGGAACTCGTCGGTGAAGTGAGGCTGTGGATAACTAGAGTGCGCAGACTAGGAGCAGGAGCACCTTCAGAGCAAGACGCTATCCACAGGCTTTGGCTGTTCTGTCGGCGGGTCGCCAACATTTCACCCCGAAGACACGATAAGGAAGGTCGC
>RFTO01000071.1 GCA_009923375.1 Actinomycetota bacterium
CAGGCGCTAGATGCCAGGTGACATCTGCGAACACCGTCGGCGAATTCACACCGATGGAAAAGGAGGCGTTCTCGATGTTCACAATCTTCTTGCCCAACCGAGCCGATGCGGTGCTCGCCAGCGACACTGAGTCGCGAGGTGGAGGCACATCTGCAATCAACGCTTCGGCTGCCGCGATGCGGAACTTCGGTTTACTTGTGCGAGCCGGTGCCCCTCGACGCAACCAGGCTAATTCCGTGCGCAAAAGGTTCTGTCGGCGCTCTTCTGTCACAGCATCACGACGCTGACGCTCGGCCCGGGCCAAGATGAAGGCGGCATAGCCACCTTCATATTTGTGCACTTGGCCGTCCACCACCTCCCAGGTGGTGGCACATGCGGCATCGAGGAACCAGCGATCGTGGGTGACGATCATCGTGGCACTGCGGCGGCGGCTGATGAATGCAGCGAGCCAGTCGATGGCCTCGATCTCCAGGTGATTTGTGGGCTCATCAAGGATCAGCAGGTCGGGATCCTCCATCAACGCTTTGGCCAACTCGGCTTTACGCCGCTGACCCCCCGACATTGAGCCCATCGCCGTAGTCATGCCGAACGGGTAGAGAACCGCTTGCATCCCCCCGATCAGCCCATCGAGCACATCGCGCACCAAGGGCTTCGATGCCCATGTGTGTGAGGGTGCATCGCCGAATAGGAACTGGCCCAGCAATAGCGCTTCCGGCACACCACTTCGTTGTTGCCCAACCGCACTCACCGTCACGCCGTTGGTGCGGGTGACGCGTCCTGAATCAACCTCGCGCAAACCAGCGAGCACCTCCACCAATGTGGTCTTCCCGCCACCATTGACACCCACGATGCCGATGCGATCATCGTTCATGACTGCCAGCGACACATCGTCGAGGATTGTCCGCGTGCCATACACGATTCGCGCGGCTTCGATGCCAACCAACGGGGTGCTCACAACATCCCCCGCGTGATGTTTGCTAACGCGCCTGATGCCGGGCCGCGCGCTTGCAGAACTCGATCGCACACGCCTTCGGACATCAGCGCCACCGACACATCGACCGCAACACCTTCGCCATCGGCGAGGAACACGCATGTAGGCCCGCTGCCAGAAACGAGTGCACCCACGGCACCGGCTTCTAGCCCCACTGTCAATGTCTTTCGCAACCGCGGACGTAACGCAATAGCTGCAACTTGCAAATCGTTGACCATCGCCGCACCGATATCTGCCACATCCCCAGACACCAAAGCAGAGATCATCGGCGTCGCCTCATCGAGTGGCGTGAACTCAGTGCTGCGCTCACTTCGTAATTCATCGAGCCTGGCGTAGACCCGCGCCGTGCTCAACCCTTCATCGCTGACGGCTAACACCCACCGCATGTTCGCGCGGGATAGCACCGGGCTCAACTGCTCCCCTCGACCAACACCAAGCATCGTGCCACCGAACAGAGCGAAGGCAACATCTGAGCCGAGTAGCGAGGCGATCTCGATCATCTCGTCCTGATCCAGGTTGCCATCCCACAGCTCATCGCAGGCGGCAATCGCAGCGGCAGCATCGGCGCTACCACCGGCCAAACCGGCAGCGATAGGGATTCGCTTGTCGATGGTGATGTGCACATCCGGGTCCACATCGAGCCTTTGGGCAACCAGCATCGCCGCCCGCCAAGCGAGATTGGACTCACCACTAGGAACATCTCCGCGCACGCCGTCGAGATTGATCGTGACGCCGCGTTCAGCCTTCAGACAACGCGTCACCGTGACTGTGTCGAAAATATCCACTGCATGGAACACGGTTGCAAGTTCATGGAAGCCGTCGTCCTTCAGCGGTCCAATCGCCAGGGAAAGGTTGAGCTTTGCTGGTGCATTAACTGCAACCCATTGAACGGATGCAGAGGCATCGCGGGTGCTGCGGTGTTCCATGATGGGGCAATCCTAGGTAGAGGCGTTGTCCGATGCCTCGGGCATTGACCCGTGGTGTGAGGCAGCGCCATCGTGAAAGGCGCGGCGCCTCGGGCATTGACCCCCGGTGTGACGCGCGGTGCCATCGTGAACGGCGCGGTGAGCACCCGTGCAAGTAAACAACCCGGAGTTATCCAGCGCTGGCCGCAAGTCGTACCCACGCATCGATACCGAGGGTTTCGGCACGCGCCTGCGGATCGATTCCCGCCGCCTTTAACGCAGACTCAGCTGCCGCACTACCGCCGAGCACCCCAGCCAGAGCCGCTCGCAGAGTCTTACGCCGTTGGGCGAATCCAGCGTCAATCAGGGTGAACACCCTCTCTCGGGCAACACCCCACTCACGTGTCTCGCGGCGGATGAGTACAAGAGCGCTATCGACATTGGGCGCCGGCCAGAACACATTGCGGCCGATTGAGCCGACTCGCTCAACTGATCCGTACCACCGCACTTTCGCGCTGGGCACTCCGTAGGTCCGCGATCCCGGCCCGGCAGCAAGGCGATCGGCTACCTCTGCCTGCACCATCACCAAGATCGTCGCAATACTCGGGAATGCCGCAAGAAAATGCAGCACAACCGGCACTGCAACGTTGTAAGGCAGGTTTGACACCATCGCGGTTGGCTCCGGTGCTGGCAAGTGTTTCACCGAAAGCGCATCTGCGGCGACGACTGCGAGCTTGCCGGCGAGCTGCGGTGCGCGTTCCGCAACTGTCTGGGCAAGACCCGCTGCCAGTACTTCATCGATTTCGATTGCTGTTACATGTGCGCAGGTGTCCAGCAAGGCCAACGTCAGACTGCCTAGACCAGGGCCGACCTCTGCCACCACGTCGTCAGTGCCGACGCCCGCGCGCGCGACGATCATCCGCACCGTGTTGGCATCTATGACAAAGTTCTGCCCGCGCTGCTTAGTGGGGATAACGCCGTATCGCGTTGCAAGCTCGCGGATATCTCGAGCACCGAGCAAGCGGAGGTCACTCACTGCGTCACCACTGGCCGTGTCACCACTGGCCAAAGACGGCAAAGGCGTTTGCTTGCGTGCGGGCTGCGAAATCCGCCACCTCAACGCCCCGCTCCTGCGCCATGAAGCGCACGGTCACCGGCATTAGATACGACCCATTCACCTGACCGCGATGCGGCACTGGCGGCAAGAAGGGCGCATCTGTCTCCGTCAAGATCAGATGATCTGGCATCACTGCTAAGCCTGCGCGGATGTTGTTGGCGTTCTTGTACGTCACCGTGCCGGCGAACGAGGCATACCAACCACGCTGTGCGCACACACCTGCAAGCCACTCATCACCTGAGAAGCAATGAAACACCACTGTCTGCGGCGCTCCATCCTCATCCAGGATGCGCACAACTTCCTCGTGCGCATCGCGATCGTGAATCATCAGGGCTTTTTGATGCTTCTTTGCCAACTCGATATGCGCACGAAATGAGCGCATCTGAGCCTCACGGCCATCCTGGCCGGTGCGAAAGAAATCCAAGCCGGTCTCGCCGATGGCTCGCACTCGCCGATCAGCGGCGAGTTCGTCAATCTGAGCGAGAGCATCATCGAGGGCAGCGTCACCGCCGTTGGCGTGTATTCGTGGAGCCTCATTGGGGTGCAAAGCGACGGTCCCGACCACGTCTGGATGGGAGTTCGCCGCCTGCACAGCCCAGCGCGATGTGACGACGTCCACGCCGACCTGCACCACTTTGGTGACACCCACTGCGGCAGCAACGCTCATGGCGTCGGCCAAGGCCCGAACCGGCTCATCCGCCATGGCTAAATCCATATGACAGTGCGCATCCACAACTGGATGCGGCAACGGCTCGGGGGCTGCAGGAGTAGCGGGAAGTTCGCCCATGCTTACGCCTCGTCCTCAACCAATCGGGGGAATAACGACTCGCCCTTATTCGTTGTGGTGCCCGCAGGCAGCACGCCCCACACGCCTGCTTGATCGATTCGCTGCAACTCAATTGCTCCCAATGCCGTCTGCCCACCGATCTGCTGCCACAGCGCCACCGTCGATTTCGGCATCACTGGGTGCAGCATCACCGCGACTCCGCGCAGGCCCTCGCACACCGTGGTCAACACCGCACCCACACGAGCCATCGCCGCATCGGTTTCGGCCTTGGCTACCTTCCACGGCTCCTGCTCGGTGAGATAGCCATTCAATGCATCGACAAACTCTTTGATGCCCGTGATCGCTGCGGAAAAATCCAATGTGTCCATCGCCGAGTCTGCAGCGCTTGCCGTCCGCTGCCATAAGTGGGCGATCTGCAGATCGGCTTCGGCATATTCGCTTACCTGCGGCAATGCGCCACCGAAGTAACGGTCCACCATCGCAGTGGCGCGGGAGGCGAGATTTCCAAGGCCGTTGGCCAATTCGTTGTTGTAGCGCGCTGCCATGTCCTCCCATGAGAACGATCCATCAGCACCAAATTGAATCGCTCGCAGGAAGTAGTAGCGGAAGGCATCAGAGCCGAACACATCGATGATCTGACTTGGGGCGATGCCCGTGAGCTTGGACTTGCTCATCTTCTCACCGCCAACGAGCAGCCACCCGTGTGCGAACACCTGCTTGGGTAGTGCCAAGCCGCCCGCCATCAGCATGGCCGGCCATATGACAGCGTGGAATCGCAGGATGTCTTTGCCAACTAGGTGAACGTCGGCAGGCCAGGTGCTGGCGAACTTCTCAGCACCGGCACCATCGGTGTCGCCAAGCCCAACCGCGGTGGCGTAATTAAGCAGCGCGTCGAACCAGACATAAAACACGTGCTCCGGATCCCATGGCACAGGGATTCCCCAGTCAAACGTGGAGCGCGAAACGGAGACGTCTTTCAGCCCCATCTTCAAGAATGACAGGACCTCGTTGTATGCGCTGCGCGGTGCGACCGCGTCCGGGTTGGCCTCGTAATGCGCAATCAAACGCTCGGCGAAGTCGGCAAGGCGGAAGAACCAGTTCTCTTCCTTGATCATTTCCACGGGCTTGCTGTGCGTCGGACAACACAAATGTCCTTCGAACTCACCGATGCCGGGCACCAGTTCGTCCTCCCCCATGAATGCCTCGCAACCGAGGCAGTAAGGGCCCTCATAGGAGTCCTTGTAGATATGACCAGCGTCCTTCAAGCCCGCAAGGTAATTCTGCACCCGCACCATGTGCCGCTCTTGTGTGGTGCGGATGAAATCGTCGTTGACAACATCGATGGTGTCTAGCACGGGCAGCCATGCTTGCTCAACCAATTGATCCACCCACACCTGCGGGCTGACACCGTTGGCTGCGGCGGTGTTCATCACTTTCTGGCCGTGCTCATCGGTGCCGGTGAGGTACCACACCGACTCGCCGCGCATCCGATGCCAGCGCGTCAGGACGTCACCGGCGACGGTTGTGTAAGCGTGGCCGATGTGCGGGGCATCGTTGACGTAATAGATCGGCGTGGTGACGTAATACGTCTTACCCCGATTGGTGTCCATGGGGTCTTGTGTGGGGACATTCGCCGAGGTGCTCACAAACGCGGAGTCTATTGAGGCCCTGCAGACGATTTGGCTGCGAGCACAAGGTCGTACACATGTTGGCGCGGCAACCCAAGGCGCTTAGCCACATCCGCCACCGCCGTATTTCGGGCGGCGCCGCCCTCTTGCTCATCGCGCACCATCTGCACGATCTGCGCATCGCTTCGGGCCGTGGTGCCAGTGAACCCCTCCACCACGATGGTGACTTCGCCGCGCAGAGGTTGCTCCACGATTTTCGCGAGCACGTCATCCACGCTTCCACGGATGACTTCCTGGAAGGTCTTCGTCAGCTCCCGACACACAGCCACCCGGCGATCACCGTTGAAGGCATCGCGCATCGCAGTCAGTGCCTCCTGCCCGCGATGCGGGGCCTCGAAGAAGATCATCGTGCGGCGATCACCGGAAAGCTCCGCCAGACGCGACGCCCGTTCACCAGCTTTACGAGGCAGGAAACCTTCAAAGCTAAAGCGGTCATTGGGCAGCCCGGAGACCGCCAATGCAGCGAGCACCGCTGACGGCCCGGGGATGACATCCACCAACACACCAGCGTCGAGTGCGGCATTCACCAACCGATAGCCCGGATCGCTCACCATCGGCATACCAGCATCACTGACGAGCACCACTACCTTGCCCTGTTGAATATCGTGGACCAAAGCGGGCGCTTTATCCGCCTCGACGAAATCGTGGTAGGCGACCACTCGCGCATGTGTGGTGACGCCCAAGACCTTCATCAAATTGAGCAACCGGCGGGTGTCCTCCGCG
>RFTO01000072.1 GCA_009923375.1 Actinomycetota bacterium
GACGCCATCGCGGCGGCACTCGGTTACATCGCTGATGCTGTGGCCGTCGGCGACACAGACACGGCCATCGCTGCAATCGGCAAGTTGCGACAGGCCCGTAGTGGCCGCGCCTCGATGCTGATTCTCGATGTGCCGCCGGCCGCACGCCAGCAAGCGCCGGCCGAAGGCATCCTCGCTATCGACGTTGTTCACGCCGATGCGGCTGTGATGGCTCCGTTGACACACCTGCTCGGCAAGGTCTTGATCGTGGACGACATGCGGGCCGCCCAGGCGCTGGCACATTCGGCGGATGGTTGGACAGCGGTCACTCGCGAGGGAGATTTACTTAACCGCGTCATTGCCAGAGGTGGAAGCGGTGGCACATCCCGGGTGCAGATTCAAAGTGCCCACGATGAGGCGGTTGCCTTAATCGAACAAGTGAACGCGGATCTGCAGCGATGCGCCTTCGAGTTGGAATCCGCGCAAGATCGCGCCGCTGCCACGCAGGCCGAAGTTAACCGCACACTCTCGCTGCTGCACGATTCAGACGCACGCATCGCGGCACTAGGCGACCAACTCGGCCAACACTCGTCGGTTATGCGCAGTGCTCAAGCTGAGGCCGAGCGCCTGGTCCAGACCATCGACGATGTGACTGCGGCGCGACAATCGGATGCAGAAGCAGCCGGCGCAATGCAGCAACGACTTAACGAAGCGTTGGCACAGCCGGAGATCCATGTGCCCGATGACTCCGATCGAGAGCAGCTGACGGCAGCGTTAGCGCTTGCGCAGTCAGTTGAGGTGGATGCACGACTCGCTGTTCGTACCACCGAGGAGCGCATGCGCGCCGCTGGTGCCCAAGCAGACAGCGCTGAGAAGGCCGCCCGCGATGCGCGGGCTGCAATCGATCGCGCTCTGCGCCGACAAGAGCAGCGCGAGCGCGAAGCTCGTGCGGCTGCCGCCGTGTTAATGGGTGCAAGCCAGCTTGCTGATGCGGTGGTGCGAGTGCTGGAGTCTGTTGAAGAGAAGCGAAGTGGGGCGATGGTTGCTGCACATGAGCGCGATGAGCAGCTCGTGGCCCTGCGTGCGCAACTACGCGAGCTGACATCGCTACACGAGCAATTGATGAACAGTGCGCACAAGGACGACCTCGCTCGCGCCGAGCAGCGTTTGCGGATTGAGACATTGGAAGAAAAGGTGCAAGAGGACTTCGCCCTCGACCCCTCGGTACTCCTTGCTGAATACGGTCCCGACGTACTCGTCACCCCGAGTGCGCTGAGCCCTGCCGACGAAGATGAGGCAGAACCGACTCCCGAGCCCTATCCATATGTCCGCGAGGAGCAAGAGAAGCGTTTAGGCGAGGCCGAGAAGGGCCTGGCATTACTTGGCCGAGTCAACCCGCTTGCGCTTGAGGAGTATGCCGCGATGGAAGAGCGGCACAAGTTCCTCACCGACCAGCTTGAGGACCTCAAGAAGGGTCGCGCTGATCTTTTGGTGATTATCAAGGAAGTCGATGAGCGGATGCGTGATGTGTTCGGCAGTGCCTTTGAGGACACCGCCCGCCACTTTGCCGAGTTGTTCGCGCGAATGTTTCCCGGCGGTGAAGGGCGGATGTTCCTGACCGAACCCGATGATCTGCTCAACACAGGCGTTGAGATCGAGGCGCGACCACCGGGTAAGAAGGTGAAGAACCTGCTGTCGCTGTCAGGTGGTGAGAGCGCGATGGCAGCTATGGCCTTCCTCATCGCACTGTTTAAGGCTCGACCAAGCCCCTTCTATGTTCTCGACGAGGTGGAGGCTGCACTCGACGACAGCAACCTCGGGCGCCTCATTGATGTGCTGGCCGACCTCAAGGCTGATAGCCAGTTGATCATCATCACCCACCACAAGCGGACGATGGAGATCGCCGATTCCCTGTACGGAGTGTCGATGCGCGGGGACGGGCTCAGCCAGGTGATTGGCCAACGTTTGGCTGACATCGTGGACGAGCGCGAACCTGTAACTGTGTGAGTGTGAATCGCCATGCGCCTGTTCAAACGCGGTAAGTCCGAGGATACGCCAACCGACGAGCAAGCAGCAGAGCCAACCGAAGCGACAGCTGGCGAGCCAACAGCAGAGCCAACAGCAGAGCCAACGGACGAACTTCGGGATAACGGTGATGCTGACGGCCAATCGGTGCAGCAGCAGGTTGGCGAGGTAGTAGCAGGAGTTGAGGAGCCGGCACCGACTGCAGGCCGCATGCGGGGGCGTCTGTTTGGACGTCTGGGGCGCAGTAAAGGCGGCCTCGGTGCGGCGTTGTCATCGGTGTTCTCGGGTAAACCCGATGCGTCGGTTTGGGAGTCTTTGGAAGAGTCCCTTCTCATGGCCGATGTCGGCGTGGCCGCAACTATGGAGCTCGTCAAGATCTTGAACAAGCGGCTCGGAAGTGCGAGCAGCCCCGAAGATGCGCGTGAGATTGTGCGTGAGGAACTTCTCTCCGCAATCGACGGCAATGGTGTCGAGCGGTCACTGAATTTGGCCGCACCAGGCACCACCACCAAACCGCAGGTAGTGATGGTGGTCGGGGTCAACGGCACTGGCAAAACCACCACCACTGGCAAGCTTGCGAGGATGTTGACTGCCGATGGCTACTCGGTGGTGCTTGCGGCTGCGGACACTTTTCGTGCCGCGGCATCCGAACAGCTGCAGACCTGGGGTGAGCGCGTCGGCGTACCCGTTGTCCGCAAGGAGGCTGGCTCCGATCCTGCATCGGTGGCCTTCGATGCTTATGACTACGCAGTGAAGAACAGTGCGGATGTGCTGCTGGTGGACACTGCCGGTCGACTGCACACCAAGCAAGGTTTGATGGACGAGCTTGGAAAAGTCGCGCGGGTGCTGGGGCGCCACGGGGAAATCGCACACACCGTGCTGGTACTCGACGCCACAACCGGCCAGAACGGTCTCACTCAAGCACGAGTGTTCAGTGAGGTGGTGCCCGTCAGCAGTGTCGCGCTGACCAAACTCGATGGCACAGCCAAGGGAGGCATCGTTATCGCTGTGCAGCGCGAACTGTCGATTCCGGTCTCCTTGGTTGGGCTTGGCGAAGGTGTCGACGATCTTGCTTACTTCGATCCCACAGCCTTCGTTGACGCGCTGCTGTCTTAAACGCGCTGCTGTCTTAAACGCGCTGCTGTCTTAAACGGGTTCCTGGTTTAGATGCTCCACCAGCAGACATGCTTTATCCGCCCAGTAGGGGACACCTTCATCAACGCCTTGACCCACAGCCCCGCGGTCCACATGGGCACGTGGTTCTTGTTTGCAAAGACAACCTTGCCTGCAGGCGCATGAAGGCTCGTCAGGGATTCACCGTTACTTACTCGTAACAAATGGGCCCGATGTTTCACGCAGACGAAACACTCAAGTGTGACGTGCGCAACATTTCAACAGCACCATCCTCCCATCACATCGATCTTGGAGGCGAAGATGCAGTTGTCAGCCGGAGACACCGCGTGGGTGCTCGTCAGTGCCGCGATGGTCCTCATCATGACCCCTGGATTGGCATTCTTTTACGGCGGTCTCGTTCGCGGTAAGAGTGTCGTGAACATGATGATGATGTCTTTCGTCACCATCGGCGTCGTCAGCATTCTGTGGGTGTTCTTCGGCTACTCATGGGCCTTCGGCGACTCTGGCTCCTCACTTATCGGGCAGTGGACGCCAGTCGGACTTGAGCATCTCCTGGGCACCTTGCCCAACAACGGTGGGCAATACCCCATTCCGCACCTCGCATTCGTCGGCTTCCAACTGATGTTCGCCATCATCACTCCCGCGCTGATCTCCGGGGCGATCGCCGACCGCGCGAAGTTCTCGGCATGGATCGTGTTCGTCACACTGTGGACGAGCATCGTGTACTTCCCGGTGGCGCATTGGGTCTTCGACTTCGGCACCAAGGCTGTCGATGGCAGCGTCACCGGCGTCGGTTGGCTTACCAAGCTCGGCTTACTCGACTTCGCTGGCGGCACTGCGGTGCACATCAATGCTGGTGCCGCAGGCCTCGCGTTAGCAATCGTCTTGGGTCGCCGGGTCGGCTTCCGCAAGGATCCAATGCGGCCGCACAACATCCCGCTAGTGCTCATCGGCGCCGGCTTGCTCTGGTTTGGATGGTTTGGATTCAACGCCGGTTCTGCACTCGGAGCCAACGACACCGCGGCGCTGGCCTTGCTGAACACGCAGGTCGCCACTGGCGCAGCACTCGTCGGTTGGCTCATCGTCGAGCGGATCCGCGAGGGACATTTCACCAGCGTCGGCGCTGCCTCTGGAGCAGTCGCCGGTTTGGTCGCGATCACACCGGCATGCGCATTCGTGTCACCGGCGGCGGCTGTGGCTGTCGGCTTGATCGCTGGCGGAGTCTGCGCCTTCGCCATCTCACTGAAGCACAAGCTCGGTTTCGATGACTCCCTCGACGTGGTCGGCATTCACTTGTTCGGCGGCATCGCTGGGTGCTTGCTCATCGGGTTCTTTGCCACTACGACTGCAAACTCGGCAGGCGCGAACGGACTGTTCTACGGCGGCGGGCTGGAATTACTGAAGAAGCAGGCGCTCGGCTCTGGCGCTGTGGCGGTTTACTCCTTCGTGGTGACGCTCGTGCTGGCGATGGTCATCGATAAGACCATGGGTTTCCGCATCAGCGCGGACGACGAGGTCGAGGGCATCGACTCGGTGGTGCACGGTGAGCTCGCTTACGCACGCCGAGTGGCCATCCCTGACGTGGTGGCCAACCCGGTGGACGACCATGAGCACTCCATGTTCTCCAAGACTGACTGACCTGGGCTAACCTGCAGGGATGTTCGATCAACTCTCTGAGCGCATCAATGCCAGCCTCAAGGGCCTGCGCGGCAAAGGTCGCATCACAGAGAGCGATATTGACGATGCTGTGCGCGAACTGCGCTTCAGTTTGCTCGAGGCCGATGTCGCCTTACCTGTGGTGCGCGACTTCTGCGCCCGGGTTAAGGAGCAGGCGCTCGGCGCCGATCTATCTGCCGCTCTAAATCCCTCACAGCAGATCATCAAGATCGTCCAAGATGAACTCGTCCGCGCCCTGGGTGGCAGCGCCCGCCGGCTTCGCTTCGCCAAGACTGGCCCGACCGTCATCGCCTTGGCCGGTTTGCAAGGTGCAGGCAAGACCACCCTCGCTGGCAAGCTGGCGCATCACCTAAAACAAGCTGGCCACACACCCGTGCTGGTTGCAGCAGACCTGCAGCGCCCTAACGCAGTCGACCAACTGTTGGTGGTTGGCGCGAATGCCGGCGTGCCCGTGTTTGCTCCCGAAGCAGGCAATGGAGTGGGCGACCCGGTCCAGGTTTCCCGAGATGGCGTCGCGTTTGCTTCGCGCAACGTCCACGATGTGGTGATCATCGACACCGCTGGACGCCTTGCAATCGACGATGACTTGATGTCGCAGTTAACGCGCATCCGCGGCGCCGTCACCCCTGATGAAGTCCTGCTCGTCATCGACTCGATGACCGGTCAAGATGCTGCGAATACCGCCGCAATCTTCAACGAGCGGATCGGCATCGACGGTGTGGTGTTAACCAAGCTCGATGGCGATGCCCGCGGTGGAGCGGCACTTTCCGTTGTCGGTGTCACAGGGCAGCCAATCTTGTTCGCATCCACCGGCGAGAAAATCGATGAGTTTGAGGTCTTCCACCCCGATCGTCTTGCCAGCCGCATTCTGGACATGGGTGATGTGCTGACCCTGATTGAGCAGTCGGAGAAGGCCTTCGATGCCGCTAGTCAGGAAAAGCTGGCGGCCAAACTCAGCGGCGGCGAGTCCTTCACCCTGGAGGACTTCCTGGACCAGATGCAGCAACTGCGCAAGATGGGTTCCCTATCCAAGGTGATGGGGATGCTGCCTGGCATGGGGCAGATGAAGGAGCAGATCGACGGCATCGACGAAGACGAGCTCAAGCGGGTTGAGGCCATCATCCAATCGATGACCCCCGGTGAGCGCCAGGATCCGAAGGTACTCGACGCTCGACGCCGAGTGCGCATCGCCAACGGCTCCGGCACGCAGCAGTGGACCGGCAGCGCCTGGGGCAGCTGCACCGCCGCCTCCTGCAACATCTCCTACCATGTGGAGTCTGGCGCCTGCGCCAGCGACACCCGCGCCTGCACTGTCACGGGCGGCACGGGCACCCAGACCTGGAGCGGCAGCGCCTACAGCACCTGCGCGGCCACCGCCTGCACCACGGGCTACCA
>RFTO01000073.1 GCA_009923375.1 Actinomycetota bacterium
ATCCATGTTCCCACCTTATGCGAGGGTCAGATTGCCGCCTACGGCTCGCACCGTCACTGAAGGCGACTAGCCTTATCCCCATGTCGACAACGCGCACTAAAGCCACGGCCGGCGCTCCTAAGAGCGCCGAGCTCAACGTGGACGTCCGCATCGTGACCGTCAATACGGCGCGCGAGCTCACATACATGGTCGACGGCACCGCCGGCGACATCGCACAGGCCGTCAATGCCAGCCTTACCTCCGGCGCCCCGCTCACCTTGACCGACGACAAAGGTCGCACCGTGATCGTGGCAGCCGACAAGATTGCAGCAGTTGAGATCGGCGTGGCCACTGAGCGCCGCGTCGGCTTCACCGGCTGACGGCCCCACTAGCCAGGAGTTCACCATCACCGAAAAGACCCCGGGTCCGGCATTTGCCGACCTCGGCGTGAAGCCCGAAATCTGCAGCGCCCTTGCGCGCCACGACATCGTTTACGCCTTCCCTATTCAAGCCTTGACTTTGCCACAAGCGTTGTCAGGCACCGACCTCATCGGCCAAGCCAAGACCGGCACCGGCAAGACCCTCGGTTTCGGCATCCCCATCGTGCAGCGAATCGTGAACCTGCGCGATCCGCACTACGCAGATCTGCCCAAGAATGCCATCGGTAAACCGCAGGCACTTGTTGTTGTACCCACCCGCGAACTCGCGATCCAGGTGGCCAGCGACCTTGAGACTGCGGGCGCAGATTTGGCGATCCGCGTGTGCTGCATCTACGGCGGGCGGGCTTACGAGCCTCAGATCGACCAACTCAACGATGGTGTCGACGTTGTGGTCGGAACGCCTGGTCGCCTCTTGGATTTGTTCAAGCAGCGTCACCTCGATCTCTCCCACATCCGCATCTTGGTCCTCGATGAGGCCGATGAGATGTTGGATATGGGCTTCTTACCTGATGTCGAGCGCATCGTCGCGGCGGTGCCAGATGGGCGGCAGACGATGCTGTTTTCGGCCACCATGCCGGGACAAATCATCTCCATGGCCCGTCGATATATGAACCAGCCCATTCACATGCGCGCCCAAGAATCAGAGGGCGAAAGCTCGATGGTCGACTTAATCGAACAGCATGTGTGGCGCACCCACCCACTCGATAAACCTGAGCTCGTGGGCCGCATCTTGCAGGCCGAGGGTTGCGAGCGGACGATCGTGTTCTGCCGCACCAAGCGGGCGGCGCAAAAGCTCGCGGATGAGTTAGTTGAGCGCGGCTTCAGTGCCGCATCCCTGCATGGGGATCTGGGTCAAGGTGCTCGTGAGAAGGCATTGAATGATTTTCGTAGCGCGAAGGTTGCAACCTTGGTCGCCACCGATGTCGCCGCCCGGGGAATCGATGTCGAAGCAGTCACTCACGTCATCAATTACGAATGCCCTGAGGACGATAAGACCCTCACTCACCGCATCGGCCGCACTGGTCGCGCAGGAGCTAGTGGCGTCGCCATCACGTTCGTTGACTGGCCGGACACCGCACGCTGGCAGATGATTAACCGCACCCTTGGGTTGGCATTCAATGACCCCATTGAGACCTATTCATCCAGTGATCACGTCTACACCGGCTTAAACATCCCCCGCGATGTGAAGGGCCGTCTCATTCCGGCGCCACCAACCCCCGCCAAAAAGCCTGGCGATGGTGGTTCGGCTGGCACTCGAGGTGCCAGCGGCGGCGGACGTGGCCAGCAACGCAGCGGTGAACGCGTAGGTGGCGGTCGCAGTGGTGGTGCTAGTGCGTCTCGCGATGGCGGCAGGAACAGAAGTGGCGGCGCAGGTGCGACTAAGCCTGTGTCTAACTCCTCATCTGCCGCATCACAAAGTGCGAACTCAACAGGTGACCGTAACTCCAGCCGACCCGCTCGCGCGCGTACTCGTACACGTAAACCAACAGAGGGCTAGTTCCCTTACGCCGCCCGAGTTTGGGAGCGCACCACCACTGCCAATCCGACCAACACCAGAGCCAGTGCGGGCCACACCTGCACTGGCGGTTGTTGGTGAATCCATGCTGCGGCGATGATCGTCGAGCCGGGCATCTCGAACAAGATGGCGGTGCTCGCCACGGTAGCGCTGATTGTTCGCAACGATTTGTTGATGAGTGTGTGGCCGATAACCTGTCCACACAACGTCAACAAGATGATGCTCTGCCACTGCACTGACGAGTAACCAAGAGTCTGTGTGCCGGTGACGCCGCAGACAATGAACAGCCATATCGATGCAGATGCATACGCCAACATGCTGTAAGGCAATGTGGGCACGCTTACACGCGCATGCTGGCCAGCTGTCACATAGGCCGCAGCAGCGATCGCGCCGGCCAGTGCGAGGGCATCACCGAAGAGCGCACGCGGCGATGTAAACGCGAAGTCACTGCCCGCGAGCACCGCGGCGCCAAGGATTGCGATGATGATTCCGGCAAGCATTCGCGAGGGCACTTTCTGCCCACGAATCATCGCCATCAATGCCGCCCACACGGGTTGAGTTGCGACCAGCGCCGTCGATGATGCAACCGTGGTGAAGCGCAGACTCGGGATCCACAAGGCGAAGTGCAGGGCGAGTAACGCTCCTGCGAGCAATGTGGCCGACCATCCACTGCGGCTTATTTCACGCAGTGACCGCCATTGCCTGCCCATCAAGAAGATGGCGATGAATGCTGCACCCAGTAAGCAGCGCCAGGCAGCCAAGGCGAACACTGGCGCCGAGCTCTCGGTGATGATCGGCCCGGTGGTGCAGATACCCAAAAGAGCGACGCCCAGCGCCCAGCCATCCATGGTGATTCCCCAGAATCTGCGTGGGCTGCCGGCTGGCTGGGTCCTCATCGCCTCGCTGGGGTGTTCAGGCTGTTGCGGCACCGTCGCAGGCTACGGCCTTGCGCGGGTGGTCTGGCGGGTACCCTGCCCTGGTGAGCACTCAAGCATCGAGAAACCACCGCGTGTTCGTCGCGCGCTTGGTTGGCATGCGCGTGCTCGACCCGACTGGTGACACCGTGGGCAAAGTACGCGACCTCGTCATCCAGCTTCTCGGTGACGCCCGACCGCCTCGTGTGCATGGCATGGTGGTTGAGGTGGCTACTCGGCGCCGCGTGTTCGTGCCCATGACTCGGGTGACAAGCATTGACTCTGGGGCCGTTATCACCACAGGCGTCGTGAACCTCAAGAGATTCGCTCAGCACTCGGGTGAGACCTTGGTTGTGGCTGAACTACTCGACCGCACTGCGACCGTCTTATCGGATAGCGCGAAGGTGACCTTGCGCGATATCTCAATGCAGCAAGACCGCTCCAACGACTGGTCAATCTCCAAAGTGTTCGTGCAGCAGGCCGGCATTGGACTGCGCCGTCGCGGCCAGACGTTCTTACTCGACTGGAATGAGGTGTCTGGGCTATCGCTGGAAAGTGATGGGCAGTCAGCGGAGTCCTTCCTCTCCAGCATCGCCGACTTACGCGCACCCGATATTGCAAACCTCCTGCACGAGATGTCACCGAAGCGACGCCTTGAGATTTTGCGCGGCTTCGATGACGACATGCTCGCCGACATCCTCGAGGAGTTACCGGAGGATGACGCAGTCGAAGTCGTCACTGCCCTAGAAGGTGATCGCGCAGCGGATGTCATCGAGGAGATGGATCCTGATGACGCAGCAGACCTGCTAAGTGAGCTGTCGCCTGATCAAGCAGAGGCCGTGCTTGAGCGCCTTGAGCCCGATGAGGCAGACGACTTACGCCGGCTCATGTCGTATGGCGAATACACCGCCGGCGGCATGATGACCACCGAGCCCATCATCTTGTCGCCCGATGCCACTGTCGCTGTTGCCTTGGCACGAGTGCGCAACCCAGAGATCTCACCAGCATTGGCCTCGCAGGTCTACGTCGTCCGCCCACCGCTTGAGACTCCCACGGGTCGCTTCCTCGGCGTTGCGCATGTGCAGCGGTTGCTACGCGAACCGCCAGCCACGCTCGTCTCAGCTGTCTTGGATGACAACCTAGAGCCACTGGGTCCAGATGCGCCGCTTGAGCAAGTGACGCGCTATTTCGCCACCTACAACCTGGTAGCAATTCCCATCGTCGATGAACATGAGCACCTCGTCGGCGCAGTGTCAGTTGATGATGTGATCGACCACATGCTGCCTGATCGCTGGCGCAAGAACTCACGGGAGGCCGACAATGGCTGAGTCCTCCCGCATTGACCAACCGATTCGACGCGGTCGCCGGCGCTCTGGTGTGGATCAAGAGTTCTTCGGTCGCTTCTCTGAGCGGATTGCCCGCTTCATTGGCTCATGGACATTCATTGCCTGGATGACAGTGGTCATCACCTTGTGGATCGTATGGAACACCTGCATGCCCCGGCCTTACCGCTTCGACCAATACGCATTCCTGCTTCTGACACTTGCCCTCTCATTGCAGGCTTCGTACGCCGCACCACTAATCCTGCTGGCGCAAAACCGCCAGACCGACCGTGACCGCGTGCAATATCAGGATGACCGGGCCAACACTGAGCGACTGATTGCCGATGCGGAGTTCCTCAGTCGCGAGATTGCCGCGCTGCGTATCGCGGTCGGCGAGCTGGCCACACGCGATTACGTCCGCACGGAATTGCGCTCCTTGCTCGAGGAGCTTGAGGAGTCCCGACAGGACGACAAGTCGTCGTCACCCTCGGGCGCGTAACATCACCGACGTGCCCATCAACCTCGACGACGTTCGCGCCGCACTCGCCCCCGTCAAAGACCCGGAGATCCACCGCCCGTTGATGGAGCTGGGGATGCTGCCGAGCATCAGCGTCGAAGGTGGCACCGTCTCCATCACCTTGCGCCTGACCGTCGGTGGATGTCCGATGAAGCAGGAGATGACGGAGTCGCTGACCGCAGCGGCTAAGACCGTCGATGGAGTCACTGAGGTGGTGATCACCACAGAGGCGATGACCAAAGAGCAACGCGAGCAATTGCGCACCCAGCTCACCGGCGGCGGCGAGAATGTGATCTCCTTCAACCAACCTGGTAATCGCACACGAATTATCGCGATCTCATCTGGCAAAGGCGGCGTCGGTAAGTCATCGCTGACGGCGAATCTGGCCGTGGCCATCGCTGCCGAGGGTTTCACAGTCGGCCTGGCCGATATGGATGTGTACGGCCACTCAATTCCACGAATCATGGGTGTCACTGAGCCACCCGTGCAGGTTGAGGGGCTGTTGATGCCACCGGCCAAACATGGTGTGCGAGTGCTGTCAGTGGATCTAATGAAGCCATCTGGATTCGCTGAGCCCATCGCCTTTCGTGGGCCGATGCTGCATAAGGTGCTGATGCAGTTCATGTCGGACACGTGGTGGGGGGACTTGGATTTCCTCCTCATGGACCTGCCACCAGGCACGGGGGATATGGCCTTGAGTATCGGCCAGACCCTTCCGCAAAGTGAGATCATCGTGGTCACCACCCCTCACATCGCCGCCGCAGAAGTGGCAGTACGAGCTGGTGCGCTGGGTTTGCGGATGAATCAACGACTTCTCGGCGTCATCGAGAACATGTCCGCTTTCCCGTGCCCCAGTTGCGGCGAGCTCACCTTCGCCTTCGGTCGCGGCGGCGGCGAGATGGTCGCGCAGACGCTGACGGAGCGTTCTGGAACACAAGTGCCGCTGCTCGGAGCAGTTCCCTTCGATGTTCGCGTAAGTGAGGAGGACGGCCTTCCGTTCATCCTGCGACACCCGGAAAGCCCAGCGGCCCTGGCGATCAAGGAACTAGCGCGGACGATTTACGTCAAGCAACGCGGTCTAGCCGATCTGACTCTTCCCCTGGTTCGCCGCTGATGTGCGCGCCCAGGTGGCGCGGTGAACAACTCAGCAATCGGAAAGCGCATGCAGTGCGAGTCGACTGCCCCAAGGTCACGCACCCGGTGAACGCGCTAGGGAGTGTCGGCATCCACGATGGGCGCATCCGGCAGATCAGCATCGAGCGCCGCTCTCGGTGACACCGGCGCACTGGCTGGCTGTCGCGACGGCTTGTCCTCAAGCAACCTGCGCGGGTTGAGATCACCAACGAGGTCAACCATCTCCCCCACCTGCGGTCCGATGCTCGACGTCAATTGCTCCTTGGCTGTTGCCACCTGCCCCCGCAGATTACGCACCACGGTCATTGCCTGTCGCAGCATGCCGGGCAAGCGCTCCGGCCCCACGACCAGGATGCCGACGAT
>RFTO01000074.1 GCA_009923375.1 Actinomycetota bacterium
GTGACATCGTGACCCGCCTGAACAACGCGTGCAGCTGCAACGGCGGAATCCACTCCGCCGGACAGCGCTGCAACGACCTTCATCGCGCCATCACCGCCGCATGTGCTTTGGCCAAGGCTGATGGGAGTGCGGCTATCACAGCGTCCACATCACTCATGGTGGAGTCGGCTCCGAAGCTGAACCTCAGTGATGCGCTCGCATCCTCCTGCGTTGCCCCCATCGCTAGGAGCACATGCGATGGCTCTGGCACACCCGCTGTACAGGCCGCACCTAAGGAGCAAGCGATTCCCTGTGCATCGAGCAGCATCAGGAGTGCATCGGCATCACAACCAGGGAATGTGACATTGAGGATGGAGGGCAGCACATCCTCGCCTCCGTTGATCACCGCTGTGGGATCCAGTTCGCAGATTCGAGATGTCAGACCGGTTCGCAATTCGCGCACTCGCGAGGGCATGCCGCTATCGATGTGGCTGACGCAGTCTGCAAGTGCCGCTGCAAATCCCACAGCCGCAGCCGTGTTAATCGTCCCGCTGCGCACCTTGCGCTCCTGTCCACCTCCGTAGCTGATTGGTGAGACAACCACTGCGGAGCGAATGAGGAGTGCACCAACACCAACCGGGCCGCCGACCTTGTGGGCGCTGACAGCCATCGTCGCGCAGCCGAGGGCAGTGAATGCAAGTCGCTCCCAGGCAGCCGACTGCACTGCATCGCAATGCCAAGGCACATCGAAGTCCGCACACAACTGCGCGATTTCATGTAACGGCTGGCGGGTGCCGGTTTCATTGTTCGCAGACATGACTGCAACAAGTGCGGGCAGGGAGCCATCGGCGGCGGCCAATGCCTGATGAAGGTCGGCAACATTCACGACACCATGAGCGTCGATCGCTAACCAGTGAACCTCCGCTGCTTCATGGGCCACGAGGTAATCAACGACATCGAGCACCGCATGGTGTTCGGTCGGGCTGACAATCAACAGTCGGCGGCGTGCATCTGCAGCCCTACGTGCACGATATAGACCGATGACGGCGAGGTTGTCGGCCTCGGTAGCACCAGCAGTGAGCACAACATCGGCAGCAGAGGCGCCGAGACAGTAGGCGATTTGCTCCCGAGCATCCTCAGCCATAGCCCGGGCCGCTCGTCCAGCGGAATGCAAGGAGGAAGGGTTGCCCGTGAGATGCCGCGCGCGGGTCATCGCGTCGACGGCATTTGGCGACAACGCGGTGGTGGCCGCATGGTCGAGATAAACGGGCATAGCCCGAATGCTAAGCGGCAGCGCTGTTGCCTGCTGCGCTGCAGCGGCGAATAGCGCTTACTCAGGCGCGGCGAGCGGCAATCTCAGCAACTATCGCTGGCACCAAAGATGCAACGTCTCCGACGATGCCGAAATCGGCGAGGTCGAATAGTGGTGCGGTGCGATCCTTGTTGACCACCACCACAGTCTTTGCTGTCTGCATGCCTGCGCGGTGCTGAATAGCGCCGGAGATGCCTAGGGCGACGTAGAGCTGAGGTGAGACTGTCGTGCCGGTCTGCCCCACCTGGAACTTGTGGTCGATCCAGCCCGCGTCGGTGGCGGCGCGCGATGCACCGACAGCGCCACCTAACACATCGGCAAGCTGCTCAACCATCGTGAATCCGTTCTCTCCGACACCGCGGCCACCAGAGACCACCACATCAGCAGCGGCGAGATCTGGTCGACTCGATCGAGCTCCTGCAACGCGCTCAAGCACCTTCACCGTCCGTCGCGTGGTTGCTGGGGCCGTTAATACGACTGGCGTGCCAGCGCCGGCTGATGCCTCGGGCTCCACACTGCCGGGACGCATTGTCACAACCGCAGTACCTCGCACCGTGGCATCCAAAGTGATAGCGCCGCCAAAAACCGGTTGCACGACCACTAGGCCGTGTTTCACATCCACTGCGTCGGTGACAACTCCACCGCCAAGTCGCACGGCAAGCCGGCCCGCAATCTCTTTACATTCAATTGTCGATGTCATCAAAACCAGCGCTGGTGAGTGCTCTGCGCACACAGCCGCGAGGACATCCACCATCGATGCGACTGGCTCAGCCAGCGCCACAGCCGGAATGACAGCGCACACATCAGCGCCGAAGTCAGCCGCATCTGCGGCCGTGTCGACCGCGACAACCACCGGCGATCCATGTCTGCGAGCCAATGTCAGCAACTCTTTACTCGGTTTGGTTAACGCACCGTCGACCACATCGACGAGCACCACTACTGCATTCATCATCACTCCCCTCAGATCAACCGACGCTGTGCGAGGAAGTCCACGAGCGCAGCGACCGCTGTGCCGTCGTCCTCGATGATGACACCGGCACTACGCGCTGGTCGGGCAACAGCAGCCGTCACTGTCGTGGCTGAGCCGCCGGTGCCGACAGTGGCTGCGTCGATGCCCAGGTCTGCAATTCCCCAGTGATCCACGGTCTTCTTCTTCGCAGATGTGATGCCTTTGAATGACGGGTAACGCGGCTCGTTGAATTTCTCCACCACGCTCACAACCGCAGGCAAGTCTGCGGTGACGACGTCGTGGCCAGCGGCTGTTTGCCGGGTGATGGTGGCGTTAACTCCCTCAATCACCACAGAGGTAGCCAATGTCAGCATCGGCCAACCGAGTCGCTCGGCGACCATCGCCGGCACCACGGACATCTTCGCGTCGGTGGACTCAACACCCATGATCACCAGATCGGGCGCCACTTTCTCAATTGCCTTGGTCAGGGCCAGTGATGTGGCGATTGCATCTGAGCCAGCCAGAGCCGCATCGGTGACGAGAACACCTTCATCGATGCCCATCTGCAGCGCTTTGCGAATCGCATCCTCGGCCAGCTCTGGGCCCATCGATAAGGCGATGGTTTGGCCGCCATGGGTTTCCTGCAACTGCAGTGCGGCCTCAACGGCGTAAGTGTCCAGATCGTTGATGACTCGGTCAGCGGCACCGCGGTCCAAGGTGTGCTCGGCAGTGAGCTGCCGTTCACTCCAGGAATCAGGAACCTGCTTGACGCAAACGAGGATCTTCACCTTCAGCCTCTCGTGGTGTCAGGGTGGATGGTTTAAGGAAGTGCGAAATCTCCGGCATCACTGCTCATCGCCACGTTCACGAAAATCGACTTTTCCTGGGCCGTTGTCGAAGAACGATTGGATGGCACGTAAGACATCGGTCCCGGCGAAAAGCGCAGCGAAAGCAGTGCGCTCCATATGAAGTCCCTCTCGAAGTGTCACATCAGCACCGGCATCAATCGTGCGCTTGGCCGCACGTAATGCCGACTGCGAGTGCCGAGCGAGGCGCTGTGCAGTCTTCGTAACGCGCTCACCGAGGTCACCGGGTTCGACCACTTCGTTGACTAGGCCTAACGCCAGCGCTTCTGGCGCTGCGACGTGACGGCCTGTGAACACCAGCTCCTTAGCCCGAGATGGTCCCACCAAACGCGTGAGGCGCTGCGTCCCGCCAGCTCCTGGGATTAGCGCTAGCAGGATCTCCGGCTGGCCCATGACAACAGTGGTGTCTGCGATTCGAATGTCGGCACACATCGCCAATTCCATGCCACCACCAAGGGCGTAACCAGACATCTGCGCGATGACCGGCACAGGGATGGCGGCGACGGCATCAAAAGCACTTTGCAGGGGCCCAGATTCATCTCTGGCGATGTGCGCATCCCACGCAGCGAACTCGCGTACATCCGCGCCGGCAGCGAATACTGCATCGCCGCCGGTAAGGATGACAACTCGAACCTTGGGGTCTGTGGCGATCGCGACTGACGCGTGGCGCAGCTCCTCTTGCAAGGCGCGATTGAGTGCGTTAACTGGCGGTCGACTGAAAGCCAGCGTCGCCACCCCAGCATCGGCTCCGCTGCCAAGGGTCAGGCGAACAAATTCGCCATGGAACGGTTCAGTCACAAGGCGCCACTGTGCCACGACTACGCGGTGGGCGCCTGCGCGGGGCGTTGATCCGCTGATGTGGTGTTGCGCACCTACCGCACCCCTGCAAGCTTCCTGCCAGCCGACGGCTTATGACATGTCCTTGGGGCACCAGCCCACGCGGGGATGCCGATGCATCCCGCAGGCCGGCCCACCCGAGTCAATCCATTCAGGTCCCCAGTTGCATATGCGGCGCGCGAACGCGGCACCAACACCGGGTACATGATTTGAGCCGACGATTGAACGTGATTCAACCCGACCACATGCCCGAGCTCATGCAGAAGCAGTTCACCTCGGGTGGTGCCGCTGCCGAACCCCGGCCGAAAGGATGCGTTCTGCGCTGCATTGATGACAAGGTAACCGCGGACGATCGCGGCTGTTGGCGCTGATCCGGCTAGCGCTGTACCCCATTGCCAACACCGCAAGCCGCCGGTGCCGGCGACATAGCCGCTGCCAGAGCGAAGGAACAGCGACGACTTCGTGCTCGTGTATTTCTCATTCACCCAGGCGATGACCACTTCGGCATCGCCAGTGTGCTGCCACCACGAAGTTCCAGTCGGCACCGACGTTGTGGTTCCAAGGTAATGGAACCACATGCCAGTGGCGTTTGTGATCCGTCCGACGGCGGTCTGCACGTCGGCTAATGCAACCTTGCGCCCATATGAAGTCCGTGCGGAAAGACTCAAATTCACGCGATAAGCGATCGCTCGCTGACATGGGTTCCAACGCAACGCCCCACCACCGGAGTATGGATATGACAATGAGTAAGCCGATGACGTGGCAGCAACTGCCGGAGTTGGCGCGGCCGATACAAGAACCGAACCTGCGATGCCAGCGAGGGTAGCCACGACGATCGACCATCTGCGAGTAAGTTTCATACAAGGCGAATCGGCCAAAACCACCAGCACTTGAGCAGGGCGGACAGGCGCGACCGCTATTCGAACAGGAGTACATGTGATTACGGCAAGTGAGTCATCCGCGCCGGGCTATCCCTCCCCGTTGGGTGGCCGCGTGTATGCAGATGGTCTCAATGTGAGCGTTCGCGTCCCCGAGCTCGCAACTGACGTGATTGTTTCGATTGCCGAGGACTCACCGAACGCGGAGTCGGGCACGCACTCCTGGCGCCATGTTCGGCTTACTTCCCGAACCGGCGATGTGGTCCACGGATGGATTCCTGGTGTCGGCGCTGGCACTCGTTACGGCATCCGTGTGGTCGGCCCGTGGGATCCCGCCCACGGCATGAGATTTAATTCGGCAAAGTTGCTCGTTGACCCGTACGCCATGGCTGTAGAGGGCTCATGGGATGGGCACTCCAGTTGTTTTGGCTATGTGTTTGGTCACGAGCTGACGCGCAACGACGAAGATTCAGCGGAGCATGTGCCGCTGAGCGTGGTCGTTGATCCTGCCGATGCGGAGCACTACGACTGGTCGGGGGATGCTCGGCCGCGCACTCCCCTAGCTGAATCTGTGATCTACGAAGTCCACGTTAAGGGCTTCACCACACTTCATCCGGATGTGCCCGAGCATCTGCGAGGCACTTACGCGGGGCTCGCGCATCCTGCCGCAATCGACCATCTGACCAACCTCGGTGTCACTGCCGTGGAGTTGTTGCCTGTCTATGAAACCGGCGATGAAGCACATCTGATCAAGACTGGCTTGTCTAATTACTGGGGATACAACCCGGTCTCGTGGTTTGCCCCTCGAGGAATGTTCAGCGCTAGCGGGGCTGGTGGCAGCCAAGTTCGCGAGTTCAAGGACATGGTCAAAGCCCTGCACGCTGCCCGAATCGAGGTCATCCTCGACGTGGTCTACAACCACACATGTGAAGCCGGCTCACTTGGACCCACACTCTCGTGGCGCGGAATCGATGAAGGTGCTTATTACATGCGCAGTCATAACGGTTTCGCGCAGGTGGACTGCACCGGCTGCGGAAACACCATCGATGCCACCAACCCCGCCGCCATGACCATGATCTTGGATTCACTTCGCTACTGGGTCACGCAGATGCACGTAGACGGCTTCCGTTTCGATCTGGCGCCGCAGTTAGCGCGTACCAGCACAGGAATCGACATGCTGTCCGCGTGCATGAGCGCCATCAGCGCCGATCCTGTGCTTCGCGATGTGAAACTCATCGCCGAGCCGTGGGATATCGGCCCTGGTGGATACCAACTGGGTAACTTCCCCGCGCAGTGGTC
>RFTO01000075.1 GCA_009923375.1 Actinomycetota bacterium
GTAGGGGTTCGGGCCAGAGTTACCGGCAGAAATAATCGAGACAACGCCAGCCTTGAATGCGTTAGTCACGGCCGTCTGCTCGGCGCCAGAACCGCCACCGAAGGAGGAACCCAGCGACATGTTGATTTCGGTGGCACCGTCGGCAACAGCGCGGTTGACTGCGGCGACGATGATGTCTGAACCAACTGAGCCGTTGCAACCGAAGACACGATAGGCAAGGAGCGATGCACCAGGAGCCGAACCAGGACCGATCTTCAGAGCTGCGATGTTCGCTGCTGTGTAAGGGCCAGTGAAGGTCGTGCCGTCGGCCTTGACGCCAAAGCCAGCTGCGGTACCAGCAACGTGCGTGCCGTGGTCACCGGCACCTGCTCCTGCGTAGTTGCAACCAGAGGGGTCAGCGTCTGGGGTGGGTGTCAACGCGGCGCCGCTACCAGCTGCGTTGTAGTTGTCACCCACGAAGTCATAGCCACCGACAACCTTGGCCGTCGGGAAGGTGCCCGGCTCCACGATTGTCTTATCGTTGGCGGTCCAAGCATTCAGGCCCGCGCCACCGAAGTCAACGTGGTCGTAGTCGATACCGGAGTCGATGATGGCGATCTTCTGGCCGACACCGGTGTGACCCAGGTTCTCCCACGTTGCAGCAGAACCGGTGAAGGTGTCTGAGTTGGTGTTGTCCAAGGTGTACGTGGTTGTCTTGTTGATGGTGGCAACCAGACCGTTCTTAGCAAGTGCAGCGGCCTGACGGGCCGAGCCGACAAACGCAAAGGCGTCGATCGCGTCGGCGTAACGGTTGGTCACGGTTGCACCGACGCTCGCAGCTGCGTCAACAGCAGGCTTCTGCGCGGCCAGGATGCTGGCGCGGGCTGATGCTGCATTGACGCCCTTGCCCAATTCAACGACGGACGGGTTCTTGAGCTGGGCGATGAAGATTGCCTTGGAGTCCAAGTTAGCGCCCGCAGGTGCAAACTTGATGGCATCTGTAACTTCCAGGCGGTTGGCGCCATTCACCGAATTCGCCAGTGCCGGCGAGCCGGCAACGACGAGTGCGGCGACTGCGCATGTGGCAAGTGCCACCGCAGAACGACGAGCTCGAATCATGTGTGTAACCCCTTATGTGGTTAAGCCGGACACTGAGAACACCTCAACAAGGCACTATCAGCGGCTGACAACGACGAGTAATTGGTGATCGAAAATTTCACCAAATACACAGACGACCGTGTCATCGGGACGCGGTGAGGTAAATCTATGAACATAGGTCGCACAGGTCAAGGCAAATATCAGGTAAATTTGAATATTCGTCTGTGGATAACTCGGCAGCGATCTGTAGCGCCCAGCCGTGCCACATGAGGCACAAGCCGAGAACGCTCGCGGCTACACATATGGCGTCAACGCGTGAATACCGAGTGTGGGCTAAAGCGCATCACTTACGGTGGAGAAATTGAATCCTTCAACGGCCAGCGCTGGCGCCGCCACTCGGTGCACGTAATCACCCATTTCGCGGGGGAGCGTTCGCTCGGTTACTGAAGCATCAGAAATTCGTGGCAACAGACCCACGGGCGAGTCGTTGAATCGGAAATTACTGGCACATCCCACGATTTCCCCCGCGCGGACGACGTAGACGCCATCACGGGTCAACCCGGTGAGCAACAGCGACTGGGGGTCCACAACGCGGTTGTACCAAAGACACGTCACCAATAAGCCGTCCTGCGTGCGTGCGATGAGTTCCTCTAGCGATCCGTGACCGTCGGTATCTGCGATTCTGAGGCAGTCTGCGGTCGCTGCCGCTGGCACGCTTAAATCCGCGGCCGTCGCGCGAGGCGCAGCCAGCTGGGTGAGTGTGCCGTCCTTCAACCACGAGTGCGGATTCACATTGAGACCATTGTCAAACACACTTGTGTGGGAATTTGACGATGTAGCCGCGACGAAATCCATGCTTGTAAAGGCGGTATCTCTCGGATCGGAGGAAATCGTCAGGTTTCGCGGTGTCAGCTTCTCCCCAAGCCGGGTTGCTCCCTGTGTACCCGAGAAGACGCTGCGACCTTCAGCAGCATCACGGGCTGTGGCCGTCCACCAGAACTCGCACATCAGGTCGGCAACCGCCCCTGGGGTGAGGATGGCCGTGTGTCGTCCTGCGGCTATATCGAGTTTGGTTTCCTGCCAGGTAAGCCCTTGGCGCAGGCGTAGGTCCATGTCACCGATGTCGGCGCGGGTGAGGTCTTCCGTGGCGACGCCTTGCCAGGCGGAACGTGAGCGCGCATGGGATTTGGCCGTCATCTCAATTCGACCTGATGGTTGGGAATGAACCCGTCTGACGCCAGTGGTCGACGCCATCCATGTGGTCTCAATCCCGTGCTCTGCGTAACCGAAATGCTCGATTCCGTCCGCGGCGCCGGCGCGAAAGACAGATCCGAGCGCAGTTGTGAGACCGTTCAACGTGGAAACATCAATCATCAGAGGGGCTGCTCCCCACTCGCCGCTGCTCACATCTCGAATTAAGTCGGCGGCGTCGTCAGCAGCAGGTGCATCCTTGGCCGCCGCCAGCACCGCATCAACCAATCCTTTGAGCACGGCTGCGTCTGGGCCACTGGCAGACAAGGTGGCTGTGCCGATCCCACGAGCCACTGGCACGAATCCGATAACTGTCGCAGCCACGCTGGACCGCACCCCGTTAGTGGTCAAGGTGCTACGTGCCCAGCGCAGGTCGGCGCGAGAATCGTGTTCGATGATGACGAACAATTGACTGCCGTCAGCGCGAGACAACGCGTGGGCGACAGCCACTTCCGCAAGGTCACTGGGGGAGAGCATGTCCTTCATCGGGTGGCCTCCGCGGCTGTGTTGAGAATGTTGACGTTTTCGAACACCGCGACAGGACAGCCGTGCGAGACGGGGGCCGTTTGGCCGGGCTGTCCCTTGCCACAGTTCAAAGCACCGCCGAAGAGGTACGTGTCAGGTCCGCCAACAGCCACCATGGACCCCCAGAAGTCCGGCGTTTTGCTTTGGTACGCCACATCCTTGACTTGCCCATCGAGGCGGCCATTGCGGATGCGCATGAAACGCTGGCCTGTGAACTGAAAGTTGTAGCGCTGCATATCGATTGACCACGATTTGTCACCCACCACGTACAGCCCATCTTCGACTCCTGCGATGAGCTCTGCCGCGCAAGACGCACCCTGCGGATCGGGCTGCAATGACACATTCGGCATGCGCTGGATTGGCACGTGTTCACCGGCATCGGCAAATGCGCAGCCGTTGGAGCGAGGGTGACCAAATTCTGCTGCCATGGCACGGTCGAGTTGATAGCCCACAAGCACACCGTCACGGACGATGTCCCAGCGTTGGGCAGCAACGCCTTCATGGTCCCAAGCCACCGTGGAAAGCCCGTGGGGCGTGTTTCGGTCGCCTGTCACATTCATAAGCGGTGAGCCATAACGGAAGGTGTTCAATTTCTCGGGCGTGGCAAATGATGTGCCGGCGTAGTTAGCTTCATAGCCGAGAGCACGATCGAACTCGGTTGCGTGCCCTATGGACTCATGAATCGTCAGCCACAAATTTGTGGGATCAATGACGAGCGTGTAACGGCCAGGTTCAACAGACGGCGCTTGAAGTTTCTCTTGCAAGAGAACGGGCAACTGCGACAATTCATTTTCCCAATCCCATGGACGAGCGCCGCCAATGGTGGCCCCTGCACCCAAGACGTACTCCCAGCCGCGCCCAACCGGCGGGGCTGTGGTGGACATGCTCTCGAAAGCTCCCGTCGAACCATCGACGACTGTTGCATCCCACTGAGATTCGAGTCTCACTCGCTGCTGTGTGACTCGGGTTCCAGCAGAATCGGCGTAGAACACACATTCGCGAACTTGACGGATCCAGGCATCCACATGTGTGACACCTGCTGACATCAGAGACGCACTGCGATCGGTCAGAACAGCCAGGCGCTCTGCCTCGCTGACGTCGAAGGGGTCGATCTCGTAGTCGCTGAACCACGTGCCGGTATACACGGGCTCAGGGGACAAGATGACGGGCGTCGTTGCCAGCGGGCGACTTGCGCGCGCCAGCGCAACCGCTTGAGCTGCCAGTGCAGATGCCGACGCCGGGGTGATCGTGTCGCTTGCAGCAAACCCCCAGCAGCCGTCGACCACCACTCGAACACCCAAGCCGAGCTCAGCGTCATCGACACTTGACTCCTTGCGAGCATCGCGCGCGGAGAGGACTGCGGTTCGGGTGCGAATTACACGCAGATCCGCGTGCGAGGCTCCAAGTGATGCAGCGCACGCCAATGCCGCATCGGCCACGGCATCGAGAGGTAGGCGTGCAAAGAAGGGGTCGAGGATCTTCGGGGTAACGGTCACAAGCGCCGATAGTGCCATGTGAACGACCGCGCGTCCACGAAAAAATTTTTGGTGTCAGCGACACCTAAAGGTTCGCCGCGCTCTGGGCTTGCTTTACTTGCCACATGTCAACACAGGCGGCCGAGCATGCTGGCGACACAACTGATCCTTTTGCTGATGTGCGGGTGGGAAACCAAGTGTTCGTCTCCGCCTTCACAACCGAGTCACTTAGTGGCTTCGCGCGACGAGGATTGGCCATCGTCACCTGCATGGATTCACGAATAGATCCGCTTAACGTCGTTGGAATGGCCCCTGGCGACGTCAAGATTCTTCGGAACGCTGGCGCCCGAGTGACCGATGACGTGCTGCGAACGCTGATTGTCGCAACTCACCTGCTTGGCGTGTCCAGGGTATTGGTGATGCCACACACAGATTGTCGGATGGCGCGAGACGATGAGGCTCAAATTCACGAGGCCATTTTCGCTAGCTCGGGCATCGACACAAGCGGCGTCGCCATTCAAATGGTGGCCGACCAACTAGACACCTTGCGTCGCGACCTTAATCGAATTAGGAGCTACGGACTGCTGGCGCGCGGGTTGGTGGCTGAAGGTGCGATTTACAACGTTGCCACAGGGGAACTTGATTTCATAAATTAACCCACGGTGCCGTTGCCTTGCTGGTCTTCGTACTTGTGTCCGAGGGGGGACTTGAACCCCCATGCCCTTTTGAGGCACTAGCACCTCAAGCTAGCGCGTCTACCTATTCCGCCACCCGGACATGCTTGCCGATTCCAACCAGCGTCACTCGCGGCTCATCTGAGACGCTCTGATGCCACACCTGCTGCTGCACCACCCGGCTGCGAAGCCATGAGGGCAAACAATCGACAGGCGGAACTCTAACAACGCGTGTCTGCGGCGACACACGCGCATCCATGTGTTGCAGTCTTAGTGTTGCCCATGTGATCAGAGACCTCGCCATTTACCGGCAGGGGCGGCGCACTGAGACCACTAACGTTTCGAATGCGATCAACACCGTGCGGGCAGACGGTGGTTTCCTGTGGCTAGGGCTGGTTGAACCGACCGAATCGGAATTCGAAGAGACAGCTCACGTCCTCGGTCTGCATCCCATTGCCGTTGAGGATGCCGTCAAGGCGCATCAAAGACCTAAATTTGAGGTGTTCGGCGACACGCTCTTCTCGGTTCTGCGCACGGTCTTCTACGACGATTCAACCAGCAGCATCGACACCGGCGAGGTGATGGCTTTCTGCGGCCCCGGCTTCATCGTGACGGTGCGGCACGGGCTTGGAGCGGATCTGGCGGACACACGAGCTGAGCTTGAGGCGCGGCCCGAGCTCCTCTCTCATGGTCCATACGCGGTGCTTCACGCAGTGCTCGACCGCATTGTCGATGAGTACATCCGAGTCACCAAAGAGCTCGAACATGATGTGTCGCAGATCGAGGAAAGGGTGTTCGACACGAACCAAGAGAGTGACGCTGCTGAGATCTACTTCCTCAAGCGGGAGGTCATCGAGTTCAAGCGCGCCGTGAAACCTTTGCGCTCGGAAATCGAGCAGGTCATGATCGCCCACCTGCCTGGGATGGATGCTTACCTGTTGCCGTTCATGCGAGATGTCACCGATCACGTGC
>RFTO01000076.1 GCA_009923375.1 Actinomycetota bacterium
AGACCTTCTTGACCGTGCTACACGAGTGCGGGTTTTATGAGGATGTTGTACAAGCCGAGTTGCAGGCGAATCTTCCCTTCCTCGCAACCACAAAGGTGCTGATGGCGGCAGTGAAGGCGGGCATGGGCCGTGAGCAAGCGCATGCGATCGTGAAGAAGCACGCTCTGGCCGCAGTCGCGCATAAACGAAGTGGTGCAGTGGGCAATCCGCTCCTTGAAACTTTGGGCGCTGATGCACAATTTCCGCTTGACACTGCGCAATTGCAGATGCTGTTGTCCGAACCGCTCGAGTTCGCAGGCGCTGCCCCCGCACAAGCCAGAGCAGTGGCAGCCAGAATCGGTGGGATCTGTGACGAACATCCCGAGGCGGCGACTTACCGTCCGCAGCCCATTTTGTGAAGTAGCACCAGTCAATGCGTAACCAGTCGATGCGTCACCAGTCGATGCGTCACCAGTCAATTCGTAAGGGAGCACAACGTTGACCACCGCAGCTGATTACTCACTGCCTTCTGGTTACACGCATGTGCACTCAGGCAAGGTGCGTGATTTGTGGCGCACCCCCGATGATCAGCTGCTGGTGGTTGCCAGTGATCGCATCTCCGCTTACGACTGGGTTTTGCCCACCCCGATCGCGGACAAGGGGCGCGTACTCACCGCCTTGTCGTTGTGGTGGTTTGAGCGACTGAGTGCTGTTGCGCCAAACCATGTGATGTCAACAGATGTTCCCGATGCCGTTCGCGGCCGGGCGATGGTGTGCATGCCGCTGGAGATGTTCCCAGTGGAGTGCGTCGCCCGCGGCTATTTAGACGGCTCGGGTTGGGCTGAATATCAAGCCGGCCAGAAGGTGTGCGCAGTGGAACTGCCAGCAGGTTTAGTGCAGGGTTCACAACTTCCGCAGCCAATCTTCACCCCGGCGACGAAGGCTGAAATCGGGGAGCACGACGAGAACATTGACTTCACGGCGATGTCGGCCACGGTTGGCAAACGGGATGCAGAGGAGCTTCGCAGGCTCACATTGACTGTTTACTCCACCGCCGCCGAGATCGCCCGGCAGCGCGGGGTGGTGCTGGCCGACACGAAATTCGAGTTCGGCACCCAGGCCTCTAATCCGGGCAAGGTGATCCTCGCCGATGAGGTGCTGACCCCTGACTCCTCGCGCTACTGGCCCGCTGACCAGTGGAAGCCGGGCGGCCCGCAGCCGTCTTTCGATAAGCAGTACCTCCGAGACTGGCTGACATCCCCCGCCTCCGGCTGGGACCGCCATAGCGGAGACGCCCCTCCGCCTCTGCCCGATGACGTGGTGGAAAGAACTCGCGACAGATATCTGCAGGTGTACGAACTACTAACCGGCCGCACGCTGGACTGACCGTGCGCTACTTGCGACCCCACTGGGTAGGGTTGGCATGTGGCGCGAATCCTGGTGACAGTCATGTTGAAGCCCGAAATCCTCGACCCCCAAGGTGCTGCTGTGCGCAATGCGCTCGGCCGCCTCGGCCTCACTGGTGTGAACGATGTGCGCCAAGGCAAGCAGTTCGTCATCGAGCTGGACGGTGATCTCGACGCCGACCGCGATGCACTGCTGCACAAGCTTGCTGCTGAATTACTCGCCAACCCCGTGATCGAGGACTACCGCCTCGAGGTCGACGCGCAGGCCACCGCGTGAGCACAGCTCGTGTGGGAGTGGTGACATTCCCCGGCTCACTCGATGACGGAGATGCTGCCCGAGCTGCACGTGTTGCCGGAGCGGATGTTGTCCGCTTGTGGCATGCGGACACAGATCTCAGTGGGTGCGACGCTGTCATCCTGCCTGGCGGATTCTCTTACGGCGATTACCTGCGCTGTGGTGCGATTGCTCGCTTCTCACCGATGATGGCGCAGGTAGTCGAGGCGGCGCGCGATGGACTGCCGGTGCTCGGAATCTGTAATGGTTTCCAGATTCTGTGCGAGAGCCACTTGCTGCCCGGGGCGTTAATTCGCAACGACCACTTACATTTCATCTGCCGCGATCAGCGCATCCAGATTGAGAACAACACAACTGCGTGGACAAAAGATTTCCCCGTCGCACACGAGATCGTGATTCCGGTGAAAAACGGCGAGGGCGGTTATGTCGCCGATGACCGCACGCTGGACATGTTGGAGGCGCAAGGACGAGTCATCGCGCGTTATGTCGGCGGCAACCCAAACGGTTCGTACCGCGACATTGCCGGCATCACCAACGAGTCGGGCACCGTTGTCGGTCTCATGCCGCACCCGGAGCACGCAATCGACACACTCACAGGCCCAACTGCTGACGGCCTCCCCTTCTTTACCTCAGTGATGAGTTTCCTGAATTCAGCTGGACATCGCACCGACGCACATGCAGGAGTAACCGCATGAGCACAACAACTCGTGTGGTCGACACAGTGCAGCGCGCCGCAACCACACCCGACATCGAGCAACCGTGGGCTGATCTGGGTGTTAAAGCAGATGAATACGCGCGCATCCGCGAGATCCTCGGTCGCCGTCCCACTAGCGCGGAGCTGGCGATGTACAGCGTCATGTGGAGTGAGCACTGCAGTTACAAATCCAGCAAAGTGCACCTGCGTCAGTTTGGCGACAAGCAACCGAAAACCGATGCGCTCTTGGTTGGGATTGGTGAGAACGCTGGCGTGGTTGATGTCGGCGATGGCTGGGCGGTGACCTTCAAAGTCGAGTCACACAATCACCCGTCGTACATCGAGCCGTATCAAGGTGCCGCAACCGGCGTCGGCGGCATCGTGCGAGACATCCTGGCTATGGGAGCGCGCCCCATCGCGGTCATGGACTCACTTCGCTTCGGCGCACCTTCGCATCCGGACACCACGCGTGTTGTGTCGGGGATCGTGGCCGGCGTCGGCGGCTACGGCAACTGCTTGGGCTTACCGAATATCGGCGGCGAGGCAGTCTTCGACCCGTGTTATCAAGGTAACCCGTTAGTGAACGCGTTATGCGTCGGCGCCATGCGTCATGAGGACATCCATCTTGCGAAAGCCAGCGGAGTTGGAAACCTCGTGGTGCTTTATGGCGCTCGCACTGGCGGCGACGGCATCGGCGGAGTCAGCGTGCTGGCCAGTGAGTCATTTGACGCCACCGGTCCTGCTAAACGCCCAGCAGTTCAGGTGGGTGATCCGTTCATGGAGAAGTTGCTGATCGAGTGCACATTGGCGATGTTCCAAGCGCACTTGGTTGAGGGAATCCAAGATCTCGGCGGCGCCGGTCTTTCTTGTGCCACCAGCGAGTTGGCCAGTAACGGTGATGGCGGCATGCGCATTCACCTGGAGCGAGTGCCCCTGCGCGATGCGACATTGACGCCTGAAGAGATCTTGATGAGTGAGTCACAGGAACGCATGATGGCTGTCGTGCGCCCCGAGAACATCGAAGCGTTCATGGACATCTGCCGCCGCTGGGATGTCATCGCAACCGTGGTTGGCGAAGTCACCGACGGAACGCATCTGCAGGTTTTCTGGCATGACGACCTCATCGTCGACGTACCGCCTCGCACAGTTGCCCATGACGGACCTGTGTACAACCGCCCGTTCTCCCGGCCCCAATGGCTCGATGCACGCCAAGCCGATGAACCGACAGCTGAGAAGTTGCCGCGACCGAAAACGGGCGAGGAGTTGCGGGATGCACTGCTCTCCCTCCTTGGGTCGGCGAACTTATCGAGCCGTGAGTGGATCACATCGCAATATGACCGCTACGTCCTCGGCAATACCGTGCTGGCGATGCCTGATGATGCCGGCATCGTCCGAATCGATGAATCGAGCCAGCGCGGTATCGCGGTCTCCCTGGATTGCAACAGCCGGTTTGGAGCACTCGATCCTTATCTTGGTGCGCAGCTCGCACTCAGCGAGGCGTATCGAAATGTCGCTGTCACCGGTGCGACGCCGCTGGCGATCACTGACTGCTTGAACTTCGGCTCACCGGAAGATCCTGCTGTGATGTGGCAGTTTGCAGAAGCTGTCCGGGGGCTTGCAGATGGCTGCCTCGAGCTCGGCACCCCGGTTACCGGCGGCAACGTTTCGTTGTACAACCAAACTGGTGAGACCGCGATTCATCCAACCCCAGTCGTCGGGGTCCTTGGAGTGATTGACGACGTTCGTACTCGGGTGTCAATCAAGGGTGGCCGCATCGGCGATGTGGTGTTGCTCCTGGGCACCACAGCCGAAGAAATCGCCGGCGGTGAGTGGCTCCACGTTGCTTACGGCCACATCGGCGGCATGCCGCCGCAGGTGAACTTGGCGGCCGAGATGGCCCTGGCCTCGTTGATCCGCGCAGTGCGCGAACACCTCACCAGCGCACACGATGTGAGTGATGGTGGCTTGGCAATTGCATTGGCCGAACTCGTGCTGCGTAACGACTACGGCTTATCAGTGCAGTTGCCATTGCAGACCGAAGCGTTTATCGCATTGTTTAGCGAGTCCGTCGCCCGTGCGGTCGTGACAGTTACCGTTGCAGATGTTGATGCAGTTATGGCTGCTGCTGCAGCAGCTGGTGTGGAGTGCACTCCCATCGGACACGTCACCAGCGATGCTGCGCTGGATATCGCTGGCTGCTTCCGCCTCGAAGTCGAGCAGATGCGTCAGCCGTGGCAAGCCGCACTGCCCGCCATCATGGCCTGAGCCAAAGAACGCGCGAAACATGAGCGATCGGGCCGTCTTCGAAGAAGAATCCACACAACGGGGCGAGTTGCGTCGACTCATTGAGTCAGTACTCGCGGCTTATGCCGCTGGTGACACTCCTGATCGCAAGCTAGCGCAGGCTGCTGTGACGGAATCACTTGCACTGCTGGCAGCAGTTGCTCCAGGGCGAAGTGTTGAGGTTCGGGTACCACCCTTTGGAGCAGTTCAAGCGGTCGCCGGTGGTGCACATCGGCGCGGCACTCCTCGGGCCGTTGTGGAAACTGATCCAGCGACATGGCTGCAGCTCGCCACTGGCCGCCTCACCTGGGATCAGGCACAGGATTGCGGAGCATTACTGGCCAGTGGGGAACGATCGAACTTGCGTGAGCACTTGCCGCTGGTGCACCTCCCAAAGGCGTGATGAACGACCTTCGCGTAACTGCGTCCAAATCACCACAATGCTGCTCATCTCCGTGGTCCTCATCTGGGTTGCCACGCGTCTTTCCCAGGATCCAGGCAGCGCCAGCGGACGCATGTAGGCGAGCGCGGCTGGCCCCCGTAGGCTTGGGCAAGTGGCACGCGCTGACGGTCGACTCGGGCATCACCTACTCGACGAAGACAAAGGACCGCAAGATGCTTGCGGCGTGGTCGGAATCTGGGCGCCCGATGAGGATGTCGCCCGACTTGCGTATTTCAGTTTGTACGCATTGCAGCACCGTGGCCAGGAATCAGCCGGTATCGCAGTAAGTAACGGCGACCGGATTTTGGTTGTGAAGGACATGGGCCTGGTTGCTCAAGTGTTCAACGAAGAAGCACTTAACAGCCTCACCGGCTCTATTGCGGTGGGGCACACGCGTTATTCCACCACCGGCGCGAGTACCTGGCACAACGCGCAGCCCACATTCGCCTCGACGAGTCACGGGCACATCGCCTTGGGACACAACGGAAATCTGACGAATACGCTCGAGTTGGCGGCCAAGCTCGGACCCACCACCCCAACCCCGCAAAACGTGCATAGACCGCGCGCTACCAGCGACACCGATGTGCTCACTGGATTACTTGCGGCAGCGACCACCACCGATCTGATGCAAGCTGCACTTGAAATCTTGCCGATGGCTGCAGGAGCCTTCTCACTTGTCTTCTGCGATGAACAGACGCTTTACGCCGCCCGCGACCCGCAAGGTGTGAGGCCCCTCTCCATTGGCAAGTTGCCAAATGGCTGGGTTGTCGCAAGTGAGACGGCTGCCTTGGACATCATCGGTGCGGAGTACGTGCGCGAGGTGGAGCCGGGGGAGATCATTGCCATTGATGCGGATGGTGTGCGCTCA
>RFTO01000077.1 GCA_009923375.1 Actinomycetota bacterium
GCAGATTGCATCTCCATGCCGGTGCACGAATCAATCGCGTTCCTGTGCGCGATCCCTGCACAGCACTCTTCAACTACCAAGAGCCGCACCATGCTGTCGCAGCAGGTAGCCATGAGTGACGCAGTGTTCAACATCGCTCGAGCTTCTGCGATGGTCGCAGCGATGACAGTGGATCCGGAGCTGTTACTCCCGGCCATGGACGACCGCTTACATGAGAAGCAGCGACGTAAGCAATGGCCGGCGAGTCATGCACTTGTGAGCGATCTGCGGGCGGTCGGTATCCCAGCGGCAATCTCCGGAGCTGGCTCGACAGTGCTTGTGGCATATCCGCGAGCGCGTGCTGCCCAGATACGAAAGACCGTCAGCTCGTTGGCGCCGGCGCAGATGCGACTCGTGCCGCTACGCCCAGATGTTGAAGGTGTGCGCATCACCAGGTCTGGCACCTAGTCACCCCCCGGCGACGTGGAGGTGGCAGTCCGCGCGCCCAGCAATTGGGCGAGGGAGCCTGTGCTACTGTTCAGGAGGAGCATTCGCGGTTGGGGTTCCACCGCTACTCGTTGATCACAATGGTCGCATCACACTCTTGATTCGATTTTGTGAAATCAACTGGTGATTCCTTCAACTGATTCGCAACTGCTCATCGCCTGATAGTTCCGGACTGGGTTGCCCGAGTCTGGAGCTCCACGCCTCGAACACATCTAGCTAAAACTTCACACCCAAAGAAATGAAGGGTTCGTCAGTGACTGACACCAACTCCCGCGAATTCACCGCGATGCTGTTGCCTGAGCTCAAGCAGCTTGCAGCAGCGAAAGGCATCGCCGGCGCAACCGCGATGCGCAAGGCCGATCTCGTTGCTGCGCTTAGCGGTGCGAATGGCAAACCAGACTCTCAGCGCTCCGCCGGCAAGGCGCCAGCTGAGAAGTCCAGCCCCCGTGCGGCTCGAGTAAGCAAGGGTGGTGCAGCAGATGCTGTGGTGACCGAGTCAACCTCTGTCGAATCCGCAAGACAACAAGATTCAGGGCGCACTGACCGCACTGACCGCACTGACCGCACTGGCGGTCAGCAGGATCGTGGCGAGCGGACCGATCGAGGCAATGGCGGCCAGCAGGATCGTGGCGGCCAGCAGGATCGTGGCGACCGCAGCGATCGAGGTACTGGCGGTCAGCACGATCGTGGCGACCGTGGAGAACGTACGCGTGACCGTGGTCGGGACCGCAACCGCGATCGCACCCGTGGGCGTGATCAAGGCCGTGATCAAGACCGTGGCCGTACCCGCGACCGAGGTCGTGAGCGCGATGACTTCGAGGTTTCCGAGGACGACACGCTGGCTCCATGCGGTGGCATCCTCGACATCATGGACAGTTACGCATTCGTCCGTACCCGCGGCTATCTGCCCAGCCCCGACGATGCGTACGTATCGCTGTCGATGGTGAAGCGCTTCGGCTTGCGTAAGGGTGACGTTGTCACTGGCTCGGCACGCCTTCCACGTGATGGTGAGGGACGTCAGAAGTTCAACCCACTCGTGCGCATCGATACTGTGAACGGTGATACTCCTGAAAACGCCCGTAACCGAGTTGAGTTCTCCAAGCTGACGCCGTTGTATCCGCAAGAGCGCCTGCGCTTGGAGACAGACCCGACCAACATGGTCACCCGTCTCATTGACCTTGTGTCGCCAATCGGAAAAGGTCAGCGCGGGCTTATCGTCTCGCCGCCGAAGGCCGGTAAGACGATGGTGTTGCAGGCGATTGCTAATGCAATCACCACGAATAACCCCGAGTGTCACCTGATGGTGGTGCTCGTGGATGAGCGTCCTGAGGAAGTCACCGACATGCAGCGCTCGGTTAAGGGGGAGGTCATCGCCTCAACCTTCGACCGACCGGCAGAGGACCACACCACTATTGCCGAGCTCGCTATCGAGCGCGCGAAGCGACTTGTGGAAATGGGTCACGATGTCGTGGTGCTACTGGACTCAATGACGCGATTGGGTCGCGCCTACAACCTGGCAGCACCAGCCTCCGGTCGCATCTTGTCCGGTGGTGTCGACTCCGCAGCGTTGTATCCGCCGAAGAAGTTCTTTGGTGCCGCTCGCAATATTGAGAATGGCGGCAGCCTCACCATCCTCGCGACCGCACTTGTGGAGACTGGCTCGCGTATGGATGAAGTCATCTTTGAGGAGTTCAAGGGCACTGGAAACATGGAGCTCAAGCTTGATCGGCGCCTCGCTGACAAGCGCATCTTCCCAGCGGTCGATGTGGATGCATCTGGCACGCGTAAGGAAGAGATCCTCATGAGTGCTGACGAACTTCAGGTGGTGTGGAAACTGCGTCGAGTGCTGCACGCCCTCGATCAGCAGCAGGCTCTGGAGCTGCTGCTCACGAAGTTGCGGGAGACCAAGACGAATTACGAGTTCCTCATCCAGGTACAGAAGAACACACCGAGCGCACCTGTTGCGAGCAGCACAGACGACGATTACTGAGATCAGCGGCGCATAATTCGCACATGACTGAAACGGTGACAATGCCGGCCGCACGGCACTCATGGCGACTTTTGGTTGTGAATAACAACCGGTCGGCTCGCGGGCGGCACGGAGGCGTGAGAGACACACTCCTTGAGAGTTTGAGCAATCACGGATGTGAGCTCGTCATGATTAATGGCGACTCCGCTTCTGATACCTCGGACAAGCTGCGACAGGCGATGACCGCCGAGCACGACGCGGTCGTCTCCATCGGAGGTGATGGAACTGTGCATTTATGTCTACAGGCAGTCGCCGGCACCAGCACTCCTTTGGCGATTGTTCCGATGGGAACCGGTAACGACGTCGCGGAGTATCTCGGCATCACCAAGGGCGACACGCAATCCCATGTGCAGTCGATCCTTCATGGTCTAGCGCACCCGCCGTCACGTGAGGTAATCGATGTCGGCCGAGTCACCACCGCTGACGGTGGTCGCCACTGGTTCCTCACCATCTTGGCTTGCGGATTCGACACTGTTGTGAACGACCGTGCCAACAAGATGAAGTTTCCGAAAGGCAATGCCCGCTATCTGACGAGTGTGCTGCGCGAACTCCCTGGATTGGCGCCGTATGAGTACACCGTCGAGTTGGACGGGCAACTACACAAGAATCCCGGGTTGCTCATCGCCGCCGGCCTCATCACCCGCTATGGCGGCGGTTTTCATATGTGCCCACATGCGGATGTTCGTGACGGACTGCTCTCGTGGACGCATGTAGCCCCAGTGGGGCGCCTCAAGGTGCTGGCGTTGCTCGGCAAGGTGCTCAAGGGAACTCATCTATCCAACCCCGCCGTCACCCACGGGCACGCCCGAACGATGACTATCGATGCTCCTGGCATGACGGCGTGGGCCGATGGCGAGGTCATGGGCACATGTCCGGCCCAGGTGGAGTGCGTTCCGCGGGCGCTCACCCTCGTCATGGGCGCGCCACCGCAGGTTTAGCTGTCGGGCCGATGCCGCCGCGCAGCCCGCACAAGCGACCGCGTAGCCTTGGGCATGCGTCCCGGTTCCCGTGATTGATGACTTGCACATCCTGTGCGAGCCCACGATCCGGGGTAGCGAAGGAGAACTACGGTGAAGAACGACATCCACCCGAATTACATCGAGACCGAGGTCTCGTGCACCTGCGGCAACACGTTCACCACGCGAAGCACTGCTTCGTCTGGCTCGATTCGGGCCGAAGTGTGCAGCAACTGCCACCCGTTCTACACCGGTAAGCAGAAGATTCTCGACACCGGCGGTCGCGTCGCAAGGTTCGAGAAGCGCTTCGGTAAGAAGCCCTGACCTGCTGCAACGCAGTCGGCTCCTCGTCACACCAAGGCGCCGTGAGCGCCGCCACCCGGCGCGATAGGACGAACATCAGTGTTTGAGGGTTGTATCGAACTCGTCGCCGAGTTCCGTGACATCGAAGTTCAACTTGCCGACCCATCTGTGCACGCCAATCCGGACGTCGCGCGTCGCTTGGCACGACGTCACTCCTCTTTGCGACCCATCGTGGCTGCTTACGACCGTTGGGTTCACCTGGGCAATGACGCTCAAGCGGCTTTGGAATTAGCTGACGAAGACCCAGCGTTCAAAGCAGAAGCAGAGGCGTCGCTTTTAGAACGTGAGCAGGTCGCTGACCTGTTGCGGACCTTGCTCGTACCCCGTGATCCGCTTGACGGCAATGACGTCATTCTGGAAGTCAAAGCAGGTGAAGGCGGTCAGGAATCCGCGCTATTCGCGGGGGACCTACTGCGCATGTACGGCCGCTATGCCGAGCGTCGAGGCTGGTCGGTGCAAATGATTGACAGCGAAGAGAGCGACTTGGGTGGCATTAAGAGCGCAACAATCGCTGTCAAAGCCAAAGGTACTGTCGGACTCGATGACGCCCCTTATGCCCGATTGAAGTTTGAGGGCGGAGTGCACCGAGTCCAACGGGTCCCGGTGACGGAATCCCAAGGCCGCATCCACACCTCTGCCGCTGGTGTCATCGTGCTACCTGAGGCTGAGGAGGTGGATGTACAAATCCTGCCCGAAGACCTCCGCATCGATGTGTACCGCTCAAGCGGACCTGGCGGGCAAAGTGTGAACACCACCGACTCCGCCGTGCGAATCACCCACACCCCCACCGGCATCGTGGTCACGTGTCAGAACGAGAAATCTCAACTGCAGAACCGTGAGTCCGCGATGCGCATCTTGCGAGCACGCTTACTGGTCATCGCCCAAGAAGAGGCGGCTGCTGCCACCGCTGATGCGCGCCGTTCGCAGGTACGAACCGTCGACCGTTCTGAGCGCATCCGGACGTACAACTTCCCGGAGAATCGCATTAGCGACCACCGAGTTGGATTCAAAGCGCACAACCTGGACGCATTCCTCGATGGCGATCTGGATACCTGCATCCAGGCGTGCATCGACGCTGATGTGACCGCCAGGTTGGCAAGCGTCGCTGACAGGTCGTGATGTTTCGTGTCACCTGATGTCGCACTCACCACCCGGGCGCTTATTGCAGATGCCGCCAATCGCCTCACTAAAGCGGGAGTCAGCAGCCCTGTGGTGGACGCTGAGCTTCTGCTTGCGCATGTGCTCGAATGTGGCCGCGGCGGGCTGATCCTCACCCGTTCTGTCACGGAAGATCAGGTGCGCGAGTACAACCACCTGGTCGAACAACGGTGTCGACGTCGGCCGCTGCAGCACATCACGGGGCTTGCGCCATTTCGACGTTTAGAGGTGGCAGTGGGGCCAGGAGTCTTCGTCCCGCGACCCGAGACGGAGATTCTGGCCGAGTTGGTGATCCGAGACTTGAAGCGACGTCAGCAGGAGGGTGCATCAAGGCTCACTGTGTTCGACCTATGTTCTGGCTCTGGCGCAATGACCTTGAGCATCGCCACTGAGGTGAGCAACATAGACATGACAGCAGTTGAGCTAAGCGACGAGGCAGTTATGTGGCTGCAGCGCAATGTGGCAGCCCACGCCGATGCGGTGGCGAAGGCAGGTAGCGTCGTGACGGTTATTCATGCCGATGTCACATCAGCAAAACTGCCGCTGCATGCGGATGTCATTGTTTCCAATCCTCCGTACATCCCCGATGGTGCGGTTCCACAGGAGAAGGAAGTCGCGCACTACGACCCACCAATGGCGCTGTACGGCGGCCGAGATGGGATGGACATCGTCCGCGTTATCGCCGCCCGAGCAGCGCAATGCCTTGGCGCTGGCGGCTTTCTCGCATTTGAGCATGCTGACGTTCAAGGTGACACTGCTGAATATGGAGTTGCCGCAGTGCTGCGCTCAACACCCGATATCTGGGAGCGCATCACCACGCTGCGAGATCTAGCTGGGCGTCCGCGGGTGACGTCGGCCTACCGCACAGGTGTGGTCAGCCCGCGTGCACTTGATGCTGTGAACATAACTCCTGCCACT
>RFTO01000078.1 GCA_009923375.1 Actinomycetota bacterium
CTACTACGACGGGATCGTCAGTAAGAAGGAACTCGGTCAGATCGTCAACGAGTTGTCCTACCAGTTCCCGAAGGTGCTCGTCGGCGCATGCCTCGACGCACTTAAGGACCTCGGCTTCTTCTGGGCAACCCGCTCTGGGGTGACCATCTCCTTCGATGACGTCGTGGTTCCTGCTGCCAAGGGCAAGATCTTGGCTGCAGCGGAGAAGGACGCGGCCGCAATCCAGGATGCGTACGACCTCGGGCGCACCACCGATGCTGAGCGCCGCCAGGAGCTCATCCAAGTGTGGACCAAGGCGACTGAAGAGGTTGCTGAGGCAATGCGTCAGAACTTCAAGCGCGACAACCCCGTCTACATGATGGTGAACTCGGGCGCTCGTGGTAACTGGATGCAGGTGCGTCAGATCGCAGGTATGCGTGGTCTGGTGGCTAACCCCAAGGGTGAAATTATCCCGCGTCCGATCAAGACGAACTTCCGCGAAGGCTTGTCGGTGTTGGAGTACTTCATCTCCACCCACGGAACGCGTAAGGGTCTTGCTGACACTGCATTGCGTACTGCTGACTCCGGTTACCTCACGCGTCGTCTGGTCGACGTCTCGCAGGATGTCATCATCCGCGAACTCGACTGCGGCAGCGACCGCGGCTTCGACTTCCCCCTCTTGGGAGAAGATGGAAGTGCACATGAGCACGTTGAGACCTCGGTCTCGTCGCGCTGCTTGGCCGAGGATGTCGTCGTCGGCGGAGCTACGTTGTTCAAGGCAGGCGATGACCTCGGCATGAATGAGGTCGCCACATTGATCGCTGCTGGCGTTGCTTCTGTGAAGGTCCGTTCGCTCTTGCTGTGTGACAGCAAGACGGGCACCTGTGCCCGCTGCTACGGCCGCTCGTTGGCCACCGGCAAGCTCGTCGACATCGGTGAGGCAGTCGGTATCATCGCTGCTCAGTCGATCGGTGAGCCTGGCACGCAGCTGACGATGCGTACCTTCCACACTGGAGGTGCTGTATCGGAGGAGCGCGACATCACTCACGGTCTGCCCCGTGTGGTCGAGTTGTTCGAAGCCCGTACCCCGAAGGCTGTTACGCCGATTGCCAAGGCCACCGGTCGTATCAGCATCGAGGACGGCGACCGCACTCGCTCCATCACCATCACGCCGGATGACGGCAGTGAGCCAGTGGTGTACGACAAGCTGCCGAAGCGCACTCCGTTGCGCAAGGGACTCAGCGACGGCGGTCACGTCGAAGCTGGTCAGCCGCTACTTGTTGGATCACTGGACCCCAAGGACGTTCTGGAGATTCAGGGTGTCCGCGCCGTGCAGAAGTTCCTTGTGGACGAAGTGCAGAAGGTGTATCGCACACAAGGTGTCGGTATCCACGACAAGCACATCGAGATCATCGTGCGCCAAATGCTCAAGCGCATCACTGTGCTCGAGTCAGGCTCCACTGGGCTGCTGTCCGGTGAGCTTGTTGAGCGTGGGCGCTATGAGGGACACAACCGTTCCGCGATCCAGGAAGGCCGTCAACCGGCATCTGGTCGCGCAACATTGATGGGTATCACGAAGGCGTCGTTGGCCACAGATTCATGGTTGTCGGCAGCGTCCTTCCAGGAGACCACCCGTGTGCTGACGGAAGCCGCTATCCAGAAGCGCCACGACACGTTGTTGGGCCTGAAGGAAAACGTAATCATCGGAAAGCTGATCCCAGCTGGTACCGGTTTGCAGCGCTACCGCAATGTGACAGTGGAGCCGACTGCCGAGGCCAAGGCCGAGATGTACGCATCGTTGGGTGTGGGAATCGACTACAGCCAGGCCTTCGCCGCACCAAGTGCCGAAGCAGTGCCGTTGGAAGAGTTCGACGCGGGTTACCGCGGCTGATCTCATCCGTTTGCTCGTGCGCCCCGTCTCGGAAACGAGCGGGGCGCACGTCTTTTCCAGGGGCCACACGAGCGGGGCAGCGGCTGCGGCAAGGTAAAGATGACCCCCGATTCGTGGGTGCATAAGTCGGTCGGCTATTCTTTTCTCTCCCGTCACATTTAGGGTGCATTTCCCTGCGCCCGCACGGTAAATGTGGTAGGGAACTTTGATAGGGAACTGAGCTAGGCACAACAGTTCGCACGTGAGCGTGATTCACGCGAGTGTGATTGCGGTGTGTGCACGACTCGAGGTGGCTTCGGCCGGCTCGGCGGCAGATGAAATATCGCCGAAGATGTCTGTGCACTCATCCGACACACCCGAGCGCGTGGGTCGTGAAACACGCGGCTGAGGTGAGCAGGACAGCAAGGTTTGCACGACCCGCATGACCGACCAAGTACTACCGATCCGAACAGGTGGCTAGAAGCAGTGCCAACTATTCAGCAGCTGGTCCGTAAGGGCCGCCAGGACAAGGTGTCCAAGAACAACACGCCTGCGCTCAAGGGTTCCCCTCAGCGACGTGGCGTGTGCACTCGCGTGTACACGACGACCCCGAAGAAGCCGAACTCGGCACTTCGCAAGGTTGCCCGTGTGCGCTTGACGAGTGGCATGGAGGTCACCGCTTACATCCCTGGTGAAGGCCACAACCTGCAGGAGCACTCGATTGTGCTTGTGCGTGGCGGTCGTGTGAAGGACTTGCCGGGTGTGCGTTACAAGATCATTCGCGGCGCCCTCGACACCCAGGGTGTCAAGAAGCGCAAGCAGTCCCGTAGCCGTTACGGCGCGAAGAAGGAGAAGGCCTAATGCCACGCAAGGGTCCCGCCCCAAAGCGCCCGGTCGTGACCGACCCGGTGTACGCATCGCAGGTTGTCACGCAGCTCGTGAACAAGATTCTGCTCGATGGCAAGAAGTCGACCGCTGAGAGCATCGTTTACGGCGCCCTTGAAGGTTGCCGCGAGAAGGGTGGTGCTGACCCGGTCATCACGCTCAAGCGCGCCCTCGACAACGTCCGTCCCACCCTGGAGGTCCGCAGCCGCCGCGTCGGTGGCTCCACCTACCAGGTGCCCGTTGAGGTTCGCCCGGCCCGAGCCAACACGTTGGCTATGCGCTGGTTGGTGACCTTTGCCCGTCAGCGTCGTGAAAAGACGATGACCGAGCGTCTGATGAACGAAATTCTCGATGCATCCAACGGCCTTGGTGCTGCAGTGAAGCGCCGCGAAGACGTCCACAAGATGGCTGAAGCCAACAAGGCTTTCGCGCACTACCGCTGGTAACAGTTCCAACTCAACCGTAACTCCACCGAATAGAAGGCGAAGAGAATCATGGCTACCCAGACGAAGAGCGATCTGGCCAAGGTGCGCAACATCGGCATCATGGCGCACATCGACGCGGGTAAAACCACGACGACTGAGCGCATCCTGTTTTACACAGGCATCAACTACAAGATCGGCGAGGTGCACGAAGGCGCCGCGACGATGGACTGGATGGAGCAGGAGCAGGAGCGCGGTATCACCATCACCTCCGCTGCCACCACCTGCACCTGGAAAGACACCCAGATCAACATCATCGACACCCCCGGTCACGTGGACTTCACCGTCGAGGTTGAGCGTTCGCTGCGTGTTCTCGATGGCGCTGTGTGTGTGTTCGACGGTGTTGCTGGTGTGGAGCCGCAGTCTGAGACGGTGTGGCGCCAGGCAAACCGTTACAACGTGCCGCGTATGTGCTTCGTGAACAAGCTCGACCGCACTGGTGCGAACTTCTTCATGTGCGTGGACATGATCCGCGACCGCCTTGGCGCGGTGCCTTTGGTCATGCAGTTGCCGATGGGCGCAGAGTCTGATTTCTACGGTCTGATCGACCTTCTTCGCATGAAGGCCCTTGTGTGGCGCGGCGAGACGAAGCTCGGTGAGGACTACGTCGTCGAGGACATCCCCGCTGACATGCAGGCTCAGGCGGACGAGTACCGCGCGATTCTGCTTGAGACCATCGCCGAGAACGACGACCTCATCATGGAGAAGTTCCTTGAGGGTGTCGAGACGTTCTCCGAGGAGGAGTTGCACGCCGCAGTGCGTCGCGCAACCATCGCCTTCAAGCTCGTCCCCGTTTTCACCGGCTCGGCATTCAAGAACAAGGGCGTCCAGCCGATGCTCGACGCAGTTATCGAATACCTCCCCTCGCCGTTGGACATCGAGGCCATCAAGGGCTTCAAGGTTGGCGATGAGTCCGTTGAGATTCCGCGTCAGCCGTCTGAGGACGAGCCCTTCGCAGGTCTTGCCTTCAAGATCATGACCGACCCGCACCTCGGCAAGCTGACTTACGTGCGCGTTTACTCGGGTCGCTTGGACACCGGCATGCAGGTGCTGAACTCCACCAAGGACCGTAAAGAACGCATCGGAAAGATCTACCGGATGCACGCAAATAAGCGTGAAGAAATCGCTTCGGCCGGTGCTGGTCAGATCGTTGCCGTCATGGGTCTGAAGGACACCACCACTGGCGAGACCTTGTGCGATATCGCAAAGCCAGTTGTCTTGGAGTCGATGAACTTCCCTGAGCCAGTGATCTCGGTTGCAATTGAGCCGAAGTCCAAGGGTGACCAGGACAAGTTGGGCACCGCCATCCAGCGTTTATCCGATGAGGACCCGACTTTCCGCGTATTCACCGATGAGGAGACTGGCCAGACCATCATCTCCGGCATGGGCGAGTTGCACTTGGAGATTCTGGTCGACCGCATGAAGCGCGAGTTCAAGGTTGAGGCGAACGTCGGTAAGCCGCAGGTTGCTTACCGCGAGACGATCACCAAGCGCGTCGAGAAGGTCGACTACACGCACAAGAAGCAGACTGGTGGTTCTGGTCAGTTTGCGAAGGTGCAGGTCACCGTTGAGCCGCTACCGGAAGACAGCGAAGCCAAGGGTGGTTACGAGTTCGTCAACGCAGTCACCGGTGGACGTATCCCTCGTGAGTACATCCCGTCGGTTGACGCCGGTTGCCAGGAAGCCATGGGCAACGGAATCCTCGCGGGCTACACCATGGTCGGTGTGAAGGTGACACTGCTCGATGGCGCCTACCACGACGTTGACTCTTCCGAGCTTGCATTCAAGATCGCCGGATCCATGGTGTTCAAGGACGCCATGAAGCGCGCGGGTGCAGTGCTCTTGGAGCCGATGATGGCCGTCGAGGTGACCACCCCTGAAGACTTCATGGGCGATGTCATCGGCGACCTCAACTCCCGCCGTGGCCAGATTCAGGCCATGGAGGAGCGTGCAGGTGCGCGCGTCGTCAAGGCGCTCGTTCCGCTATCAGAGATGTTCGGCTACGTGGGAGATCTGCGCAGCCGCACACAGGGTCGTGCGAGTTACTCAATGCAATTTGACTCGTATGCCCAGGTCCCAAGCAATGTGGCGACCGAAATCATCGCGAAGGCCAAGGGCGAGTAATCACCTGTAACTCGAGCACCATGTAAGACCAGCACGAAAGCAATAAAGGTTCGGCAAGCACTACCTGTACTACAAGTAACACCAGTAATACCAGCGCATCACGTGAAAGGCACGTGATCACAACCTAGAAGGAGCCCACCGTGGCGAAGGCGAAGTTCGAGCGGACTAAGCCGCACGTCAACATCGGCACCATCGGTCACATTGACCACGGCAAGACGACGCTGACCGCGGCGATCTCCAAGGTGCTGCATGACACGTTCCCGGATGTCAACCCGTTCACCCCTTTCGATGAAATCGACAAGGCCCCAGAAGAGCGTCAGCGTGGTATCACGATCTCGATCGCTCACATTGAGTACCAGACAGCGTCGCGTCACTATGCGCACGTCGACTGCCCTGGTCACGCTGACTACATCAAGAACATGATCACTGGTGCGGCCCAGATGGATGGAGCGATCCTCGTGGTTGCTGCAACCGATGGTCCGATGCCTCAGACCAAGGAGCACGTGCTTCTTGCTCGCCAGGTGGGTGTGCCGGCTCTGGTCGTTGCGCTCAACAAGTGCGACATGGTC